>JBEBTM010000409.1:0-4403 GCA_040393745.1 Thermogutta terrifontis
TATCGCTCCCATGGCGATTCCTTGTCGCCGACGGGGTGGAAGAATTTGCGGTCTTCGAGCATTTCGGCCCAGATACCACCGCCGTTGATGCAGCGGCCCAGATGTTCGATGAACTGGCCATAAATGTACGGCGAAATCATCTCGCCGGGCTCTTTGGCGTCGATCTTGACCATGACGGGCTCCTGGGCTTGACAGAAGGCGGTGAGGAAAAATAACGCGATGGTGAATGCAATTTGTTTCATGATGAGTTCCTTGGTACGCTGTCCGCCTGTGCGGGTATGACCGGGCGGCGACTTGTGAAAACGTCGTTTCGTGTTAAAATACGCCGATTGTCCCCCATTGTCCATGATCCATTATCCATTGTCAATTCTTTCGAATGTCCGACGAACCTCGAAAAAACCGGCGCCGTTCCAATGCCGAGGAAATGGCGAAATCCCAGAAGGAAATCTCCGTCAGCGAGTTTTTTGCCAAAAACCGCCACCTGCTCGGCTTCGATAACCCTCGCAAGGCCCTACTCACCACGGTGAAAGAAGCCGTGGACAACTCGCTCGACGCCTGTGAGGAAGCCGGAATCCTGCCTGAAATCTGGGTTCACATCGAACAAACCGGCAAGGACAAGTATAAGGTCGGTGTGCAGGATAACGGACCCGGTATTGTCAAAAAGCAGATTCCGCTCATTTTCGGCAAATTGCTTTACGGTTCGAAATTCCATCGTCTCCGGATGAGTCGCGGTCAGCAGGGCATCGGGATTTCCGCCGCCGGCATGTACGGGCTCATTACGACCGGCAAGCCCGTCAAGGTCACGTCGAAAATCTCGCCCCGCAAGCCGGTCCATTATTATGTGATCCGGATGGACACGAAATCGAACAAGCCGGATATCCTGAACGGAAAAGGCGAAGGCGAAGACATTCCGCCGAACGACGAAGGCCGGAAATGGATCGAAAAGCACGGTATCGAGTGGGTCGACGTGGACCATGGAACCCGGGTCACGATCGAACTGGAAGCCAAATACAACCGAGGTCGCGGCAGCGTGGACGAATACCTCCAGCAGACGGCGATTTCGAATCCGCATGTCACGATCCATTACCGGGATCCTGACGAAGGCGAAACGGATTACGACCGGGTCATCGACGTTTTGCCGCCGGAACCCCTGGAAATCAAGCCGCATCCTTACGGTGTGGAATTGGGACGCCTCGCGCACATGATGCACGAAACGTCTGAACCGTCGATGCTCAAGTTTTTCACCGACTCGTTTTCCAAGGTCACGCCGGGCATTGCCAAGAGGCTTTGCGCCGCGGCGGGAATCAGTAACGGAATTTCGCCGCACAAGATTCAGCGACCCGACGTGGAGAAATTGTACGACGCCATCCAGGATGAACGGATTCCGCCGCCGTCGACGGATTGCATCACGCCCATCGGGGAGGAACATCTTCTCAAGGGCTTGCACAAAGTCGTGCCGGGCCAGTTTTTCGTAACGTCAACGCGACCCCCGGCGGTATACCGGGGCAATCCTTTCCAGATCGAAGTCGGCCTGGCCTACGGCGGTGCGCCCACTTCGCATAAAGTCGCCAGGGAAGCCTTGGAAGAACTGCTCGGCGAAAGCGATGCCCGAACGCTCCGGCAGTTTTTGACGTCGACCTTTGACGGACTCGGAGCCGATGCGGCGGACAAGATCATCAAGGCGGCGCACCTGCGTCCCCGGGTGTCGCCGAAGAATATCGAACCCAAGGAATTGTTGCGATTGCACGAAGCTCTGCAAACGCTGAACCTTTCCGAGGGGCAGACCATGAATGTTTATCGTTACGCGAACCGAGTTCCTCTGCAATTCCAGGCGGGAGCCTGCCTGATCACGCAAACCGTGATGGGCATGAACTGGAAGCCGTACGGACTGGGCCAGTCCCGGGGGCAACTGCCTCGGGGGCCCGTGACCGTGATCGTGCATTTGGCCAGCGTTTGGGTGCCGTTCACGAGCGAATCCAAGGAAGCCATTGCGGCCTATCCCGAGATTCAGAAGGAACTTCGGCTGGCCCTGCAAGCGGTGGGTCGGAAGCTGGGCATGTTCATGAAACGCCGTGAGAAGGTGCGGCATGAAAGCGAGCGACGCAATATTTTCCTACGCTATCTGGGTGAAGTGGCTGGCGCGATTTCGGAACTGAACGGCTGTGACAAGGATGAACTTTATGAAGACCTGATCGAAGTGGCCAAACTGCGCACGGCCACGGCCGACGTCAAATTGGGCGAAGACGGCAAACCTGTGGAAGAGGACGAAGAGCTCGACTTCGGCGACAATGTGCTGATTGTCGCCGAAGAAGGCAAAGGATAAAAATAGGGCAGGTAGGACTTGAACCCACGACCAAGAGATTATGAGTCTCCTGCTCTAACCAACTGAGCTACTGCCCCGAGCGGGTGGCTTGTTTGAGCGGAACCTCGTCCGTTTCGAGATTGATGTTCGAATTGTAAAGAATTCCAGGCGGCTGTCAACGTCGGTGCATGAGTGACAGTCGCAGAGCCCGGTCGGACTCCGCTTTCTTTTTCGCTTCCCGCTTGTCGAAATCCTGCTTGCCTTTACAGAGTCCCAAAAGGACTTTCGCTTTGCCTTCCTTGAAATAAAGCCGCAAAGGAACCAAAGTCAAACCTTTTTCATAGGCCCGCATGGCAAAGCGTTTGATTTCCCGGCGGTGCATCAGCAACTTTCGGTCCCGCTTCGGTTTATGGTTGAACTGGTTCGCTTCGACATATTCCGGAATGTCGCAGCCGACGAGCCAGACTTCACCGTCCCGGACCCGGCCGTAAGCCTCGGCCAGACTGGCCGCTCCGGCACGCAAGCTCTTCACCTCGCTACCGACCAGGACAATGCCACACTCCAACGATTCCAAAATGTGATAATCGTGTTTGGCTCGGCGATTCTCCGAAACGACCCGCTCATTGAGATCCGCCTGGGGCTTTTTCTTTTTCTTGCCGGATTTTGCCATAAGTGCCTTGCTTCAAACGAAAGCCGAATTTTATCTGTGGCATTATACCCGATTTTCCCGTGGCGACAAGTCGAGGATGAGCGTTCTCCAAGAGCCGGAAGTAGCGGGGTGACGTTATCCTCAAGTTCCGCTTCGCTTCACTTGGGGCTCTTGGGAGTGCGCAAAAAAAGGCCCTTGGGCCGTTAGGTCCAAGGGCTTTGAGCGTAAACGCCGATTCGAAAACCGACGTTACAAAAACAAGTCGTCAGTTACGGTGTGCCGGTTTCGCCACCGCTTCGAGTTCCGAGGGCGCCCCAGACACCATGGCGAGATTTGCCGGTGGTCGTGAGGTCTTCCCAGTTGGCACTGGTTACACCAAAGGTGTTGGTGTAGTCGATCGTATCCGACTGGAACTTCACGGCTCCGTCACCCATGCAGGTGTTGACACCACCGGAGTGGAAGCTGGAGGCACTGATGTAACCACCGTCCAGTTCGTTTTCATTGCCGTCGGTATTATTGGTATCTCCAATGCAAGACGGGGAATTTGGCGGAAGAATCGTCACGAATCCCGTGTAAGGAACCGCACCGTCCGACCAACGCTTGCCGGAAAATGATCGCACGGTCACACCGGTAGCGAGATTCTGGCCAGTACCTTTTTGGTCCAAACAGGTCTGGATGTCTCCACCAGCATCGCCTGCCGCATCGCTTGTGACCGCGTCAGCGTAACCGGTGGGAGGTGTGCCAGCACCGTAAACAATCCCCTGCCGTGTTTGGCGATCATTCTGGGCGACGCAACGTTCGCTGGCGACGATCGTATTCGAGGTACCGTCGACCATGCTGTGCATACCATTCCATTGGTGCATCGCAAACGCACCACGGTTGACATCGCAAATATCAGCGTCCGTTTTGCCTAACTTCGCAGCTGTATCTCTCAGATTCAGGCTGTGAACCGGATAATCGCCGAAGCACAGGCGGTAGTTGTTACGGCTTTGATCATTCTGGCCTTTGGATTTTCCATTACCATCCGACGGGCACAGCCACGGCTGGAGCGTCGTAATCATGTAGGTACGCGGACTGACGCCAGCGCCGTCATTTGTGTTTGAAATTTCGTTGCGATTGAACGTCGCACGATAGTTTCCGGACACAATCGATTGGTACAGTGCGGGCATTTCGATGAACGGCAACATGGCCACGAAGCCGGAAACACGGCCGATACGGTCAGTAGCACCGTTGTACCGCCACGCGCCCGGAGGCATGGCGTTGATGTAGGTGTCGTGATAGTTTTGAATCGCGAGACCAATTTGCTTCAGCTTGTTCGTACATTGCATACGACGGGCCGCTTCACGGGCCGCCTGCACGGCGGGAAGCAGCAGCGCGATCAAAACGCCGATAATGGCGATGACCACGAGGAGTTCAACGAGCGTGAACCCAGACTTTCGAACTTTCATTGTG
>JBEBTM010000410.1:0-4383 GCA_040393745.1 Thermogutta terrifontis
GCCACCTAATGTTGAGCGAGCAGAATTGTTTTCCAAGAATAACATGGACAGCATATTAATGCACAAAATTAACAATGATGGAAAAGACATCTTGGAACTTGGATGGGAATGCGTTTCCTGCACGAAAGGTGGTAATATTTATTTTGTTGCAACCGATGATAAAATGCTTGACATTGATACGGCACGAAAAATCGTTACCAGCATGGAAATCCAATGTGGATGCGATATTCCAGTAGAAAAGTGAGTGACCTGATGGCTTTGCGTTATCCTTGCCATGTCGGGATTAGATCATATGCGAAAACCGGGTTGTTTCAATTCGGTTTTCGTTTTTTTATTAAACCTGCAATAGAGGACGGAAATCGGAAGAATTTCGCAACGGGCCGGAATAACCAGTTGACTTTCGACGGCGAGTTCCGCTATACTTACGACGACGAGGGGATGGCAAAGTGATTTTATGTGACGTTCTTTCCGGTAAATGATGTTAAAAGCCTGAAAAATGCGGCCCGAAAATTTTTCAGGGCCGCGAACGTTCTCTTGCGCAAATCGGGGAGGCAGGCCAAAATCAATATGTCAACCGCCGAAAAATTACCAGAGAAGGAAAGAATGCCAGTCGCCGCGATCCGTTCAGGAAAAAGAAGCGGTAAAACGACGAAACTCGCTTAATTAGAAAGAGTTACGTTGTCACACTCCCGCCGAATCAGAAATTCATGGAGAATCGGGCCATTCGTGAGATTTGGCCCCCGCCGATGTCGCCTGATGGGCGGGGTGTGACGAAAAACGACCGCCGGAAAGGACGAGACGGGCAGCACGGTACGAGTTGCGGCGTTTGGAGTCGGGATGGGCCGAAAATGGGGAAATCGGAGTGAATCGCAGCTTGCCAAATGGCACCGAATTCTGCTCCAACGGAAGTGGCGATGGTATGTAGGAGGCAGCCTTAACCCGTTTTGGACAAGGAAGTTGGTCAACGCCGATCGGGAGTCGTCCGTATGGTTTCGGCGGAAAACTGGGTTGTGTCAGAGACATCAATCCGAAGTATTCTTGGCATGTATCTCGCCCATCCTGCGCAAACGCCACATTCTCACCAAAGCGACTTTCGAAAGGCTGATATCCATTCAAATTGGCGAGCAATGGATTAGACTCCCTCATAATCGAAACAGATTAATGCCGATAGAGAGTCATATAGTATCTCGCTTTCCCACCTATCGATTATCCTGCATTGTGGCGTTCCAATGTTTATCCTGCCTGTAGATTTTCACCGTATTCACCAAAGTTTTGTAGTTTTTTTCTTTATTTTCTGCCTGGTCGGCTTTTCGACGCCACTTTCGGCGGTTGACGTCAACCGTGTTGGCGACTGGGATGCCCCTGTCCCTGTCGACGGCACGTTGGCCAAGGCATTGCAGGAAGCGATTGACGGCGACACCCTCGACTTCGATGCCGGCTTTACGAACAATTGGGCGGGCATGAATTGGCCGACGGGAGGCGGCGTATACACAATTCTGTCCGCGCCTCCGTTGACGATTTCGGGGGATACGCTGACCTTCAACTTAAACGGCCAGTCACTGGATGGAACTCCGTTGGATATTGTCAGCGGGAAAGCGAACTTTAAATTCAACGGCGGGACCTTGGGAGCGGCAGGAACGAATTTCGGTTTCGGGGCAACCGGGGATTCCACGGTCACGCTGAACGCGGTCACACTGAACGCCGATGCTCTTCAAATCGGCAGCGGTTCAACGGCTGGCATCGTCGACATGATCGGCGGAAGCATGACGATCAATTCACTCAGTGCCGCCGGGTTCGGCAGTCGGTTGAACACGAATTCGACCGTCACCGTCGACGGCAACGTCGGTTTGACCGGCGGAGCATCGGCCGTTTTCGATGGCGCAACCGAAATTAACGGCGATGTGACGGTCAGCGGCGTGGCTTACAGGGAAAAAACGGGGGCACCCGGAACTTATGAATACTCGCAATCGAAACTTTCCGGAGACGGAACCCTGGCATTTTCCGGCAGAAATCTTTCGGTCCTCGACGGAGCCGCCGTCGATTTGAGCGATTTCGGTGGGACGGCCGGTTATACCGTTGCATCCGGAAAAATCCTCGATGTCGGCGGCGTGTTCACCAACACCAAAGGAGGGAAGGACGCTTACTACCGTTCCACCTTGACCCTCAAGGAAGGGTCGCTTGACATCAATGCCGGTGCGGCCAAAATCAGCGGCGGAGCCATTGTTACCGGCGTCGATGGAATCAATCTGTCCGACGGTTCGCTGACCATCGCCGGTACGGTCAACGACAAAGATACCGGAGCGGTTCATCAATCCGAAGTTGTGCTCACGACCACCGGTGCACGAACGATGAGCGTCAACAACGGCGCCACCGTCGACGTGTTGAATGGCGGCACGATCAAAAATCTGAAGGATATCACCCTCGGCGGCAGCGGCGCGGGAACCCTCAACCTCAGCGGCGTCGACATTGCCACGGGATTCGTTTCCGGCATCGCTTCCACGGGAACGTTGACCGTAGGACAAAACGGTACGGGAACCTTGACGGTTAAAGACGGCGCTTCTCTCCGGAACACCGGGGCGATGAACGTTTCCACGGTCAATACCGGAACCGCGACGAACAGTTCCGTTCTCGTCGACGGCGTTTCATCCGGAGGCTTCCGTTCCACGCTCAACGTTACGGGCAATCTCGATTTCGGTATATATGGTCAAGGTCGCGGCGGCGCGGATCCTAAAACCGTTTTGACGGTCGGTAACGGCGCATTGTTCTCCGTCGGCGGAGCCGCGACCTTTGCCGATGACGCGTCTTCGAACGTGTCGATCTCGGTCGGCGGCCGCGGCGGAACCGGGGGCGGTTACGACGCCTCGTTGACGACCGGTGGAAAACTGATCGTCGGCAACGCCGGAAACGTCACCGTGAACGTCGGAGCAGGCGGTAATATCACCTCCGGCGGTGCAACGATTCTTGCCGCCGGAACCGGCTCGGTGGCGAACGTCGTCATCAACGACAGTTTTTCCCGAGAGGGACATTACGCTTGGAATGCCGGCGGAAGCGCAACCGATTACACGACTGCGCCGCTCGGCAATTCGAATTTGACGGTCAATAACGGCATCGTCCGCGTCGCGGGCGTCTTCGCCATGGCCGGACACCAGGCCGGATACGGTATTGCGAATTTCAATGCCGGAACGGAACTTCGCATGGCCGGCGGCGATTTCTACAACATGGACAACACCTCGCAAGCCGCGGCGACGATCGGCGACATCAATTTGACCAATGCGATTTTTTCCGGGAGCGGACACGTTCACGCCGGAAGCGTGTTCTCCATGACCGGCGGTACGATCACCCCCGGCGGACGCTGGATGTACGATTTTGACAGGAATAAAAACGACGAACTCACCGGCATCGGAACGCTCACCGTCACCGATCGGGCCGGCGCCGGATATGAAACGAAATTCACCGGTGGCGTGACCTTTCAAACCCAGTTGGAGCGGGTCGGCAATCACTACGGCACCACCGATCCGAAACAGACCAGCGACCGGGTCGTCGTCAACGGCGACCTGATCATGGATGAAGCGTTCAAAATCAATTTTTCGCGGGTGCTGTCCGGCGACTATCTCGTCGTCCAAACGAACGGCGGAACGATTTCCGGGTACACCGGCAAGTCGATCCTTTCGAACCTCGCCACCGAACGCTACTCGCTGAACCTGAACGGTAAAACGCTCAAGGGAAACAATCGCGTCGATGTCCCGAACGGGGCCGATCCCCGCTTGTATTCGACCGTCGAGACGAACAATCAAGTCTGGCTTCACATCGACACCTTGACCGGCGGCAACGAGTTCATCCACTGGACCGGGGAAACCGACGGTAAATGGAGCATGATCGCTGAAAACTTTTATGGGGCCGAAACCGGAAACACCAGGCAGTTCCTCGACGGCGACATCGTGATTTTTCACAAGGAATGGATGACGACCAATTCGTTCGGTTCGAACACGACCAATATTTACGTTACGGGAAATGCAAATGATTACAAAGGGTCCGTCATCGTTCCCGAAGTGCGTGTCCTGGGCGCGGGCAATTTCTCCTGGAATTACGACAACGATCCGCTTTATTCCGGCAAAGGCAGCATCATCGCTTACGACAGCGCCTTGTACACGACGCTCGATCAGGCGAGCGGCAAGATCGATCCGGCGACCGGTTTGCCCGTCGGGTCACCGACCGGCCAACTGGTCAAGATCGGCACCGGGACCTTGACGATCAACAACTCGAACGAATTCTACGGCGGCGTCCATCTCGGCGGAATCGACCCGGACACCGATTTGCTGACGACCGGCGGAGTCATCGAGTTGAACAACAGCGCCGGTTTCGGAACGTATAATTCGACCAGCG
>JBEBTM010000411.1:0-4381 GCA_040393745.1 Thermogutta terrifontis
GTCCCGGAAAAAACCTTCCAGGGGCGGAGCTTCGAGAGTTGGGCCCGGGAATTCGAAACGGAACTCGATCCCAAACAGCGAACCGAGGCCGTTCGGGCCATGGCCGCCTTCGGGGCCGGCGGACGCGGCAAGGAAGCGGCGGAGACGATCGTCGCGGCCATGAAATCGTACAATTTCGACCGAATGACCGGCCGGAACGACGATCCCGTGGACGCGATGAAGCAGGCCGCCCTCCAGGCCTTCGTTTCTCCGGATCTGGCCATTCCTTGGGAAGACTCGCTGTCGATTCTGTTGCGCAATCTCAAGAAAGGCAACGAAAACGAGTTTTCCCTTGCCGCAAAGGCGTTGCTCGCTTCCGCCCATTCGAACAAGATCGGAGAGCCTGTTTATGACATCCTGTGGGACGACGGTTTCGACAAACGAAACGCCGAACATCAGCGGTTGCTGTTCGATCTCCTTCGCGGTTGGGACGAAACGGAGTTGGTGCTGAAATTCCTGTGGGAATCGATTCGGCGCGGCGACGAAAAGCGATTCGACCTGATGTTCGCCCCTTTCAAACGCTACACTCCGGGGCAGGAGTTGGTGAATATTTCGTACGGAATCGGGAACATACACGCGTTTTTCGGGTTGTTTCCGCAAGTCGTCGAATCCGCCAGGCCCCGGTCCGATGGCTCCTACGCGGTCGTGCTCAATCCTTTCGGCAAGGATCTGCTCAAGCTGCTGCAAGAGGAGGGCGTGAAATCGGAGAACGAGACGATCCGGGAAACGTCGAAGAAAGTCGTTGCCGTGTTGCTTGACGCGGGAGTCGACGAAAAAGAAAGCAACGCTCCGGTATTTCAGATATCGACGGAAATCGATGCGGCCGTTGCCAAATACCAAGGGAAAACGTTCGAACAATGGACCCGGGAATTTGAAACGGAGTTGGATCCCAAACGGCGGGCCGAAGCGATTCGAGCCGTCGCCGCCTTTGGAACCGATGGACGCGGCAAAGAAGCGGCAGAGGTAATCGTTCGGGCGGTCGGGAATATTTTTTTCGACTTTAACGGCATGAGAGAAGACGGTAGCGCGGCCGTGCTTGCGCTGGTTCGGGAAAACGACCGGATTCCGCTTGAGGATTCGCTGCCCTTGCTCCTGAAGAACTTCACCGAAGGGACTCGCAACGAAAAATCGCTCGTCAACGTCGTCCTGCAGCGGCTCAATGCCACGGCGGTTGAAATGGCCTCCGCGATGTTCGAAACATTGGAAAAATGGGACTTCGACAAGGGCGACGCCGACCATGTCCGGACGCTTTTCAACGCCTGCCTGCTGAACGATCCGTCGGGGGAACGCACACTGGTATTTCTTCAAACGGCGATCAAAGAGAAAAACACGCGGCAGTTCGAGCTGGCATTCCACTGGAAAACATACGACAATTACACGATACGGTCCAGGCTCTGGACGCAGGACTTTCTCAAATCACGTGGAGAATCTTTCGGCAAAGACTTGCTCAAACTGCTGCAAGAGGAAGGCGTGAAATCGGAAAACGAGACGATCCGGGAAACATCGGAGAAAGTCGTCGCGGCGCTGGCGTCACAGGAGAAGGAGAATCCCTGAAATCAGGATCGAACGGATCATTTTCAATTCACGCCCGTGGGGCTCGGTGACGTCTGTGCCCGCTAGGCAGAGACCTACGACGCCGATTGGATGAGCGATGTGCTGACCATGAAAACGCGGTCCTGGATCGTAAGCGTGTCCGGATCGTCCACTTCGAACGTGATGCCGCAGTATTCGATGCCTTTGGTATAGGCGATGTGATAGTTTTCTCCGAGAATCACCGAAGGGATCGTGATATTATTGATCATCCAGGGCGTGTTGTAGAGCTTCGTTTTCAGGCCGCCGGCGATGATGTTCGTCATTTCGCCCACTCCGTCGACGACTTGCGCGTTGACCTGCGTGTATTCCTCCATCGAAAGTCCGGAAACGGCCAGCGTGGCCACACGCTCGGGCATGGTCAGCGAAATGAAACCGGTACACTTGCCGCTCAAGCCGATCATGCCCGTCACGGGAGCGCGGGGAAGCTGCACGGGGATCTTCGTGGCCCCGACGACCCGCATTTTCAAGTCGCACATCTGCAAGCAGCTTTCGACCGACGTGATGATCGAATTCGTGATCAGGGCGTTAATGGTGAGTCCTTTGATTTCCGACGCTGATTCCTGGGACATGATGGGCTGGGGCGAAAGAGGATGGACAGGGCTAATTTTCACGCCCGATTTTCACATGCCGCGGCAAAAAAGTCAAGACCGACCGGTTATGATGTTCTCTTGAGAACCGCCCGTGCGGCGGTGATCAAAAGCGCCTGGAGCGGCGGTATTTTGGTCGTTGAAATTCCGGTCTCGCGGCTTTTCGCCGGAAAATCATCAAGAAACCCTGGCAATGGACCGATACGATGAAGTGCGTGTAGTGTCGGAAAAACGAATCACTTGAAAAATCCTGACGGAACGCCCGTTCGCGGTCGGACCCCATACCGTGTCCCGGTTAACCATTATTATCCCGCTTGACAGCGATACCTCGATTGAGGCGTTTGAAGAAACGTTGGCCTCGGTGCTTGTGTGCAAACCGGACGAAAGCGATGTTCTCGTCGCCACGTCAGCGGCTTACAACGATCCTTGGGGCACGGCCGGTGATGGTGTCGTATTCCTGAATTGCCCCGAGTCAACGACGCTACCGGCGCTTCTCAACCGGGCCTTTCAGGCGGCGGAGGGCGAGATTGTCCATATCCTCCATCCGGGCACGGAAGCCGTAGCGGGTTGGACCGATGCTGCTTTGCAACAGTTTGACATGCCGGAAGTCGGAATTGTCATTCCTTGCCTGCGTGACCGTCAAAAGCCTAAGCGGGTCTTTTCGCTGGGAATCTGCTACCATTCCAGCGGTGTGCTGCGAACGCTTCGGCGATCCCGGTTGTCGGAACTTCCTCGCTTGACGGTGATTCCGCACATTGCCGCAGTTTTTTTCCGCCGGTCGGCTCTACTGTCCGTTAACCTTTTCGATGATACTTTTCTCCCGCAACTGGCCTACGCCGAAGTGGCTCTGGCGATGAAGTCACTTGGCTGGAAAACGCGGATTGACACGGAAAACCGGATGACGGTTCGGCCCAACCGACTGCCCGCGACGCATCATCTGACTTGGGGGCTGCAATTGGAGCGACTCTATTTCCGCCGACTGGGTCGGGATGCGCCATTTTGGACCTTGGGACGGCATTTTGCCTCGTTTTTCAGTGACGGTTACCGACACTTTCCAAAATTGTCGGCATTCCGACTCCTGACGGGCCGGGTACTCGGTTTATTTTTCTTCGGCGAAGTTCTTCGAGCGTCCGCACGTCAGGCCACTACCGAACAGGCCGTTGCGAATCCGGTCATAGCGCTTCTGGGCGAACCGAAACATGAAGACGCCATGAAAAAAACCGCTTGAACGGATTCTGCGACCCCGGATCGCCGTTCGTAAAGCAGGACGATTGCATCGTCGGCACTCGGGGCTTTTTTTGTCTCCACGTCTTTGCGTGAGATTTTCTTCCTATTTTGAACTGACATTGTCCTAAGCATGTAAAGTCAACCGCTTGTATTTCCTCCGGATTCATGGACAATGGACTTTCAGTGCGAGTCTTTCTCCTGAGCCCTCTGAATTTGATGCACAAGCTGCGGTTTTCTTTCCATGCCTGAACCGAATCCCTCTTATCTCGTTTTCGACATAGAAAGCGTTGCTGATGCGAAATTGGTTTCCAAGATCCATTTCGGAGGAGCCGTCCCCCCGGAAGAAGCGGTCCGGAAATACCGTGACGAACTGCTGGAAAAAAACGATTCCGACTTTATACCGTACACATTTCAAGTTCCGGTTTCCGTGGCCATTGCGAAAGTCGCGGAGGATTTTTCGTTGTTCGACCTGGTCGTTTTGGACGAACCGGAATTTCGGCCCCATGAAATCTGCCGAAAATTCTGGAAAGGATGGACGCATTACAAACATCCGCGTTTTGTCACGTTCAACGGTCGAGGGTTTGATCTGCCCATGATGGAATTGGCGGCGTTCCGCTACGGCGTTTCGATACCGGCTTGGTTTGCCGTACAATCGAAGAACTTCGAACAACCGAGAAATCGTCATAACAATAAATTTCACATAGACTTATGTGATCTCTTGACAAACAGCGGCGCAACCCGGTTCAACGGCGGCCTGAATCTGGCGGCCAGTGTTCTTGGCAAACCGGGAAAAATGGACACCAAAGGATATATGGTTCAGGACATGTATGAAGAAGGTCGTCTGGCCGAAATCAACGATTACTGTCGTTGTGACGTACTGGACACCTACTTTGTCTTCCTCCGTATGATGCTCGTAACCGGCTGCCTAAGCCTTC
>JBEBTM010000412.1:0-4377 GCA_040393745.1 Thermogutta terrifontis
GAGTTTCAAACTGAGCCATTCGGGCGTTCAATTGGCTTTCCCGATGATCGACTTCCTCTTGCCGGAGCATCATCTTGGACGCCCTATCGATCGTGTGGGCCGCTTGGGGAATCTGCACTGTTGGTTCCGGATCACGAGTCCGTCTTTCCTGCGAAACCGTGGGCCTATCCCCGAGCCATTCGGTCGAACCGAGGGAAAAAGAGGGAAAAAGGGGCTCGCGGGAGTCCCGAGCGGAGAAACGAGATTCGCTGTCGTGATTCAGGGGCGTTGTCATCGCTCTGTTCCAATACGTTTGATGGGGGGTGATTTCGGGCCATGCGGCCACGTCGATATTCGATGAGAAAACCTGTCAATGTCTTAATCGTTAAATCTTGCCTGTTTTCTTTAATCGAAATATTCGGAATTACCGAAAAACCCCAAGAGCGGTTTTGCCCTTGACGCGGACATGTCGAATCGTTATTCTTCGCCAAGATTTCACGGAACACAGCTCGGCTTGTTTCCGCAATCCTTTGTAAACATAGAATTTAACAGGAGATTCCTAATGAACTTCAATTTTTTCGACTGGATTCGTGACGGCGTGAAGCGATCGGTTTTGCTGGGTGTCTCCGATGCCGTTCAGACCATGGGCGCACCGCAGGATGAGGAATCCTCGAAGGAAAAAATCCTGTCCTTCCTGCAGGACGAGGACCAAGCCACCCCCGCTCGCCGTCGTGGTGCCGCCGCATCGGGATCCGGTTCCGGTCAACGCAAACTCGGCCGTTCGCTCAATGACATCCAACCCGCCAAAGAGGCCGGGTGAAAACGCAAGTTGACAACGAATGATTATCACGATTGACGGTCCGGCCGGGGCAGGAAAAAGTACCGTGGCCCGGCAACTGGCCGAAGAGCTTACCAAACGTGGCGGCATGGCTTTCGAGTACCTCGACACCGGCTCGATGTATCGTGCGGTCGCCTTGCTCGGTATTCGCAGTCAGGTCGACTGGACCAAGCCGTATGACTTGCAGCGTTTGGCCGAAAACGCCACGGTAGAAATCCGTAACGGGCGAACCTTCCTGAACGGCGAAGACGTCACCGCGGCGGTTCGGAGTTCTGAGGTGACCGAAAAGACGCGATATGCCGCCGATAATCCGGCCGTTCGACGGATCATGGTTCGGTTGCAACAGCATATCGGCAAAGACTTTCTAGCAAACGGCCGCGGCATGGTCACCGAAGGCCGGGACCAGGGCAGCGTGGTCTTCCCCGACGCCGCGTGTAAAATCTATCTCACGGCCACCCTGGACGAGCGGGCTCGTCGAAGGCTCGGTGAAATGCAGCAAGCCAGCCAAACCGGCGACTTGGACGCTATCCGAGAAAGCATTCTCCAACGCGACCGCAGGGATCAAGCCCGTGAAGTTGGCCCGCTCCGGGAACCTGAAGGCGCGGTCCGGGTTATAACCGACAAAATGAGCATAACCGATGTGGTTGACCATCTTGCCGCCCTCGTTTTACAGCGCCGGTAGCATTTTTTTGAAGAAATCCCCTGTCCATTGGCCGATGAGGATAAAGATATGCTATAATCACACGGATTATAGTGTACCGAGCCGGGTTCCCGTTTCCCTTTTTCAGGAACCCTCTTTATCATCGACAATATTACAGACTCCAAAAGGCGGATTTCGATGAAAACGCAGCAGATGTTCCCCACGGCCCTTTACGGGCTCGCTCTCTCTTTGGCGTTGATTTTCACTCCGCTCCCAACGGCGACGGCCCAGGACGTTCCCCTGCTCTCCGAACAGGCCATTGAGCCTTACGGGTTGACCCGGAGTTGGTTCAACCAGCTTCGCATCAACCCGAAACGCAGCAAGGTACTTCAAGCCGTGGTCGAAGGCGGAGGTATGTTCGTCGTTACCGACGACGCCAAACTTCACGCATTGGATTCGGAAACGGGTAAAACCCTTTGGGTTCGGACGTTAGGCGATCGCCAGATGACTTTTGAAGAGCCGGCCGTGAACAGCCGGATGGTCGCCGTGGTCAATGAAGTCGAGCTCTTCGTTTTCAATCGAAACAACGGAAAATTGTTGTTGCAAATTCCGCTGCCGGGCGCCTCTTCGACAGGTTGCGAACTGAGCGAAAACTATGTTTACGTTCCCATGATGGACGAACGGATTATCGCGTTTCCGCTGATCGACGACAAAATCCGGATGGAGGAAGAAGGCGCCGCGGCGATTGCGGCCGCAGCTGCGGCGGCTACGGGAAGGACGGAAGACAATACAACGGCGGATTCCCTGGGCATGAATGAGGACGATCCTGTCCTGGAACTCATCAAGAAGAGTTTTGCCGATGCAAAAAAAGCCGTTTACGCTGAAGCGGCTCCGCCAAAGAAGGAGCCGGAGGTTTTTCTGCGAACGTCCTTGGGAATCCCCATGGTGTCGCAAACTTTCGGCGACATATTGCTGCGTCCCAGGCTTTCTTCGCAGATTGTCTTCATGACCGACCGAAACCGGGTCCGGCTCCACAAGGAAACCCTGATGTGGGTCACCGAAGGCGGCCAGGTTCTTGCCGGGACGATCGAGTCTTTGTCACAAGATCTTTTCGAACTGCGGTTTATGGTTAATTCCTCTGCACGCAGTTTTTACATGACCGACGCTCGGATCTCGGAGACGGAATGGTCGCAGGAAAAAGCCATCCTGGCCCGGCCGACGGTCCATCAGTGCGTTCCGTTCCTCTATGAAAGCGAACGGGACGGGCAGGCGGAGATTCCCAATATCGTTTTGGTCGGCACGAAAGACGCTTATCTTTTCGCTATCCGGGATCGTGTCGGTGACGTCATCTGGCGTTTTGTAACCAAAGGACCGGTCGTCGATCAGGTCGGCGTTATCGGTACCGATGTTTACTGCCCCTGTCAGAACGGGCTCCATGCCTTGGACCTGACGACCGGCGTGGAAAAATGGTATACACCCGGCGTGAACAAGTTCGTGGCCGCCTCGAAAGAACGCCTTTACACGACCGACAGCCGGGGGCGGATGGTCATTTTGGACCGTAAAACGGGCATGCCGCTGAATTCACTTGATGTCCGTCAGTTTGAAAAGATCCTGTTCAACATCGAAACGGACCGCATTTACCTTATTACGGACGCCGGTTTGATCCAATGCTTGCACGAACGGCAGCTTCAGGGCATCGAAAACGTCTTGGCCGATCTCAAGACACCGCCGTTGCGGCACCGGATTTCATGCAAACAGTTTGCGAATATGGTTGCCGGAAAACCGGCTCCTTCGCTCTATTGGGTCGACTCGGAAGGCGAGGATGATGCCTTCGGAGGCGGCGAGGATGCGGATAAAGCCGACGACGAGGATCCCTTTGCCGTTCCTGCCCGAAAATCGACCCGCCCCAGCGGTGAAGACGGATCCCTGGACGGCAACGACTGGGACGAGGAAGCCCCCGTCGATTCAGACGACGAGAAAGAGGAAGAAGACTTCGACGAAGAAAATCCCTTCGGATAAATAAGTCAAGAATCCCGAGTGGAGTGAAGCGAAACGTGGGGATGATCGGGTTTCCTGTGCGAAAGCGTGTTTTACGTCTTTTCCATTGGTAAAATTCGGTTAGAATGGACGCGAACCAAGGGCATCTCTAAAATTCCGCGATGAACGAGCGATCTATGGTCGCAGTGCCCGGCAAAGCGATTTCCCATTCTTCGATTCAATACAATGTCCATTCCGAAAGTTGCGATTGTCGGGCGACCGAACGTCGGCAAGTCGAGTCTCTTCAACTGGCTCATCGGCCAGCGGGTTTCCATCGTCGATCCCACGGCCGGCGTGACCCGGGACCGCGTGACCTTTTTGCTCGATTTGAACGACGAAGGTGAAGAGCCGGAGTACATCGAGCTCATCGACACGGGCGGTATGGGCATCGTCGACGAAGATAATCTGTCCGATCACATCGAGGAACAGATTCGCATGGCCCTGCAAACGGCGGATTTGATCCTGTTCGTTACCGCCGCCCGGGACGGTGTCGCCCCGTTGGACGAGGAAGTCGCCGCCAAACTGCGCAAACTCAACCGACCTGTCATGCTTGTCGCCAATAAGGCCGACAACGAGCGGGAAGAACGCAACGCCGAGGAGTTCCAGCGTTTCGGCTGGGGCGTCCTGCCCGTCAGCGCGATGCAAAAGCGAGGACGCGTCCATCTGACCGAAACGATTCGGGAAAGACTCCGGGAGCTCGACCTGTTCGACCAACTCGACGGTGATGTTGCCGAGCCTGTGATGAAACTGGCTATCGTCGGTCGCCGGAACGCGGGGAAAAGTACGTTCATCAACACCCTTCTCAACGAGCAGCGCGTCATTGCCAGCGAAGTGCCTGGCACGACCCGGGACAGTATCGACTTCCGCTTCGAAATGGACGGCA
>JBEBTM010000413.1:0-4351 GCA_040393745.1 Thermogutta terrifontis
TGATCAGCTTTTCGATTTCCGACTTGAGAGCCAAAACCGGCTGGACGTGCATCCGGGTAATCGAGGCGACTTCGTCCAGCGGATACAGGTTCAGCGGATCGCTCGTGGCCACGACGAGCATGTCCTCGTACTGGCCGATGGGGAAGATGCGTTCCCGGTGGATGAAGCGGACCGGGAACGTTTTGAGCAGCGACAGGTTGACCGGATATTCCACCAGGTCGACGTAACCGATTCCCAGTTCCTCTCCCAAACCGGCCAACGCGGCCTCTTCGGAGATCATGCCTTTTTGGACGGCCAGTTGATCGAGTCGGACCGCGTCTCGCTGGCCGCTTCGCATGCCGTCGCGCTGGGCGGTCCGGAGTTCGACCAGTTGTTCTTCGGTTAAAAGTCCCTGGTGTAACAGAATATCGCCGGTTTCCATGGGTGTTTGTCTAGTGGTGCAGTGCGGTTTGTGAGAAAGTTCACTAAATATCGCGGATTCCGGCGTGGTATGATTGCGCGATCATTCATCAAGCCCCATTTTCTTTCGTACCGCCGGGGCCGTCTCGCCAAGTTGCTTCGCTTTTTCAATCTGCTCCGCCGTCATGACCCGCTGAATCTTCGTGGAGACCAGCAGCGCCAGTTCGCCCATCGCGGCATCGAAAGCCTGGTAATCGCGGGCTTCCAGCCGGGTCGAGTTCTGGATCGTAAAGATTTTGTTGCGTTTTTCGTTGGCGTCTTCCGCGATCAATTCCAGTTTCTCTCGCTGTTCCCGGCTCAATTCGAACAAGGACAGGATTTGCAGGTCGACCACGGCCGTCTGAAAACCGCCGACGAGTTGAAAGACCATTTCTTTCGCCTGTTGAAACTGTTCCGGCGTGAGGACCGCCAGGAGTCGGGCCTGGAGCCAAACGGTCAAATGTTCCATCTCGCTCGCTCGGACCATCGCCACTTCAAGGTTCGACGCCCGGGGATTCGCGCGCTGCTGCACGAGCATCCGGTCACCGAGCCGTTTGCGGTACTCGACGAAAAGCTCATTGATCTTCTCGCCCTGTTCTTTTGTTACGCCAAGCATGTCCCGAGCTTCCAAGTCCATAAGGAGCGACAGGACCGTCGAAAGACCGTGAGTACCACCGACGATGGTTTCCATCTGAATCGTCGAAAAGTCCTTGATTTCCGCGCCTTGCAGGAAGTGCTCCATGAGCAGTTCGAGGTATCGGTTGCCCCGCGCATCGTGCTTGGGAATCCAGATGATGCCCCGCTTGTTTCCCTGGAGGAGGTACGTTCCCTTTTTGTACGGTCGGGAGTTCCGCAAATCGCTCTGAGAAATCGAGCCGCCGGGATAATAGTACGTTTGTGCCGGCGATACGGCCGGACCGGCAAGGCACAGGGAAAGGAACAGACAAAGCAGGATGAAACGTTTCATGGCCGGGAATTTCGCCGTTGACGGGAAATGGTTTTGTTATTGGTATGTCCTCACCGTCCCAAACCTACGGCTGTGTCGCCGTTGGGGCGGACATTTTTTTCAAAGCTTCACGAAGTTCCGTGCCGTCTTTTTCCCATTTTTCCACGGTTTTTCGCTGTTCTTCCGTCAGGGTTTCACGGATTTTCGCGCCATATTCTCGCGTCAGGGCTAAAATTCGCTGGCGAAACGCCGCTGTGGCCTCCTGTTGCGACATGCCCTGGGGCGGCGATTCCCGCATCATACGGGCTTCGTCCGTCAGGGCCTTTTGCCGGGCCTCGCTCAACCCCACGATCTTCTTCGCCTCTTCTTCAGAAACGCCGAGGACGTTCAGGATTTCCCGGTTCATCATCGGTGCGTCGAACCCGCCGAGCAGTTGAAACTGGATGATCGAGAGGTTGTCCATTTGCTCCTTCGTCAGGATTTCCCGCAGGCCGGTCATCATTTTTTCGCGAAGAACCAGCATGTCTTTTTGTAGTTGAGCTTGACCTTCGGGGGTACGCATGGAAACGCCCGCATTTTTCGTTCGGAAGTCGGCGATGTCTTTGTCCACGCCGTCGAGGAGTGTATTGAGCTTGCCGACCTGTTCATCGGTCACGCCTCCCAATTTTTCGCGGAGGAACGGAATATTATACAGGTTGCGAACTCCAGCCGTGAACGAGCGGGCTTGCGCGTTGGGTCTCACGACCGCGCCGCTTGGCCGGGCAGGGGCATCCAAGGCGGGTTGAGCTGAAACGTCGGAAAGCATCGACAAGCAGAAAAGACAAACGCACACGTGCGCGAGACGGGAAAATGTAATCTTCATAACGATATTTCGGGCTGAGAGAAAGTGTTCACTTGATACCGGCTTCCTTCTTGCGTGGCCTAACCCGCCGGAAGCCAAAAACACAGGGACGCCGTGTCGACGACGTCCCTGTATTATAGCATCTTCATCAATGGAGTCCAACGACCCGCAAAAAACGGTCAAACGGACTTCGCACGGCATGGTCATTCACCGAATTATTCTTCGGCTTCAGCTCGAGGGAAAGCCCGCCGACCGGACCGGTTGCCTTCGCCTTGAGCGCCGGCGCCGGGTCGCCAAGAATCGTTTCCGGGACGATAACCGCCTTCACCTCCACGGCGTTCGCCTCGTTCGCCCCGTTCACCACGGCGCTGTTCCCATTGTTCCCGCATCTTTTCCCGTACTTCCTTGCCTTCGGCGGTCAGCTTTTCGGCTTTGGCAAGCTGGTCGGCGGTCAGGATCTTCTTGACTTTTTCGGCATAAGCCTTGTTTTCCTCATCACGCTGGGCACGCATTTTCTCGAATGCTTCCCGACGTTGTTCCGGTGTCATGTCGCGGTCAAACGGCGGCGGCGTAAAATTCGCGGCCCGTTCTTCTTCGAGGGCGGCAATTTGCTTCTTCTGGGCATCGGTCAGGTTCAAGGTCGCCATGGTCCGAACACCGAGCATGGGAGATTCCAAACCACCGCTCATCTTGAACTGCATGTCCTTGAACTTGATCTGCTGTTCCGGCGTGAGGACTTCATTGATTTTCGTCTGCATTTCGTCCTGCCGTTTTTCCATGTCGGCCCGCATCTGCTGCATCTGCTCACGGCTCGGGGGCTGCGGACGTTCACCGTCCTGACCACGTCCGCGCTGTCCGGGGCCGCCCATGCCTTGGAATGATTCACGGAAGATCGTCCGGATTTTTTCCGTCTGATCTTCGGTCAGGCCGAGCTCTTCATTCATGGCCGCTCCGATACCCATCATCATTCCGCCGCCTGGTCCACCTGGGCCCATACCACCTCCGGGGCCCATACCGCGACCGGGTCCGCCCTGTCCGCGTCCGTCACCCGGTTGTGCCGCAGCCGTCATGGCCAGCACCGCGACAAAAAGAATTGCCATCGAGGCCACTGTGATTTTTCTCATCTCTAGTTCTCCTGTATCAATATAAAGGGTAAAAAACGATCGGTCGAACTTTGAAAGCAACCATTTTCGCTTGCAACAGCGACCTGCGAACGACAACCCATATCCAACCGTATTGAACACGGTGAAATTTCGAGGGGTTCGGAAAAAATTTCACGAAATTTGAAAAATTTTCTCTTTTGTGGTCACAACGCCGATGAAATGGGGCAAAAAAAGACCGGACGAGGTCAAAACCACCGTCCGGTCACGCATCTTCCCGCTATTGAGCCGCCGGTTCTCGATTAAACGAGCCCGTAATCTTGGAGTGTCTGCCGCAGTTTCGTCTCTTCGGCTTCGGTCAGCGGCGTCATGGGCAGCCGCAATTCGCCCGTGTCGCGTCCCAGCATTTTCATCGCCGCCTTGATCGGAATCGGGTTCGTCGAAAGCGAAAGCATGTCCCGGCACAGCGCGTAAGTTTTGTAATGCCATCTTCTTGCCGCATTCATGTCACCGGCATCCATGGCTTTGCAGAGGGCGATCATGTCGCGGGGAATGATATTGCCGACCACGGACACCACTCCCCGGGCTCCCAGCGCCATCAGGGGCAACGTCAAGCTGTCGTCGCCGCTCAAAACGGTCAGGTCGGTCCGCGCCACGATAGCCGAGGTCTGGTCCATCGAACCGGTTGCCTCCTTGATTAGGCCGATACTCGGGATTTCGGCCAAGCGGATGATCGTTTCCGGCTCAATGTTTTTGGCACACCGGCCCGGTATGTTGTAGACGCAGATTGGAATGTCCACAGCCCGGGCAATCGCCTTATAATGTTGGAAGAACCCTTCCTGAGTCGGTTTGTTGTAGTAGGGCGCGACAATCAGGGCCGCATCGGCGCCGATTTCCTTGGCGAATCGGGTCAGGTGAATCGCTTCTTGGGTGCTGTTGGCCCCGGTACCGGCCAGGACTTTGATTTTACCCGCCGCCGCTTCGATCACGGACTGGAGAACCCGCTCGTGTTCGTTGAACGACAGT
>JBEBTM010000414.1:0-4347 GCA_040393745.1 Thermogutta terrifontis
TACCGACAACAATGAAGCCGGCCGCCGATTCGTTACGTTGGTACATAAATGAGGGGTTCCTCTCTTGGTAAAATAGGTGAAACGAAGGGGAGAGCCGCCCCCGCGATCCGTGCGGGGGTGTGGCTTCGGGGGAGGCGCCGATGGTCGGGAACATCCTTGCTCCGGTTCACCGGCGAAGGGGTGGCGGGACAAGCGCCGGCTCAAATCACGGGTTCCCAATCCGGTGTCAGGATGTCTTCCGCGCTGAGCCGATAGACCGATCCGTTCTCGCGGAGAAACGATTGCCGGTCGCTGGCGAGCAGGATGAACTGTTCCGAACTCCAGGCGCGACGACGTACGGGTACCAGGAGTTGGAGTGCCAGCAACGCTTTGCCGAAATGCACGTCCTGACGTTGCGGTTGGGCCGGCGCGGCTTCCGGCGTTGGTTCCGTGCGTTCCGGTGCTTTGTCGTTCGAGGCTCGCTTGGCAATGCACTTCGGGCAGACACAGCCCGTGGGGGGCACGCCCGAAAGGATGGCCTCGAACAGCTTGGGCAGGATTTCCGAAAGATCGTCGGACGGTTTGCCGGGGATGGCGAACATGGCAGTCGGTGTGAACATGGGATGTTCCTTTCTTGGTTGAGATTTCACTCGATGAAAATGGGGTCGTAACATGGTATTTGTAACCGGACGGTGCCGGATGGTTTGGGAGGAGGGTTCCGACTGTCGCCCGGAACCGATGGCGCGGAGGAAGGCTACTCCGGGGCGCGGATACTCATGCCGCCTCTCGCGCCTTGGCGGTGCCGTAGCGTTAGCGCTTGCGTTTCCGCGTTCGTTTTTTTCGCGGCACCGGTTCCTCCGGTTGGGGCCGTGCGTTGTATTCGCTGACAATCGCGCCGGCGATCCGGAACACGTCCTCTTGCCGGACGCCTGTCAGTCGCGCGATGGCGGTAAAACTGTGAAGGTTGGAGGCCAGCATTCGCCGGACGTCGGCGAGCTGCCAGGGGGTGGGAATTTCGCTCATGAGCTCCTTTCTAATGGGGGTGGTGAGTCTGGTAAATCGCCGGCCTTCGTCGCCCGATTCCGTCGGAGCGTACAGGCAAGACAGGGCGGATGGACCTTTGTTCCGCACAGGGGGCAGCGGACAGGTGGCGCCTTCAGGTCGGGAAAAAATTCTTTCATGGTCGCGTGAATCGCCTTGACTTCATCGACGGGCACGCGCATCATTTGGGCGATGCGGTAACAGGTGTATGTTCGTTGATCGAGCAGTTCGCGTACGGCGTGATATTGTTCGGTGGGCAGCAAGGTCGTCTCGATTCATAAAGGAGCGGGATGTTTCATGTGTTTGTCGATGTCACGTCGCATCGCCTGGACTTCAAGGAACGCGACCAGGTGATCGGGCAGCAGGAGGAAATTTCCATACCGCACGCAGGAGCCGTCGTCCTCGTCCATTTCCTGCGTGTCGATGTCGTCGTTTTCATTCATAGGCAACTCCGATTGTTCCAGTGCGCACCTCTAGCGCGGAAAACAGGCTTTCTTTGGTTTGGGAAGGAGGATAACGCCGGAATTTACCTTTCCGGTACGGCTTTACCATCTTGACGGCTCATCAAGACGCGTAGGAGTATAACGCATTCTTCGCAAAACCTGACAACGGCATTTTTTTGCAATAATCCGGCCAAAAATTGCAACAATTCGTGTAGTTCCGGGGGCGATGTTGCACTTTTGCGGGTGGTTGTTGCCGTGGGGTCGGGTGGTTGTTCCAAATAGATCAATTCGAACGTGTGGCTAACTTCCGAATAGCGAACACGATAAGGGATTCCATGATGCCGCAGCACTTTGGATAACCGACATGCAACACAGCGCCGGCTGCTCCATGTCATATCCGATTCGTCCAGCCAGATGTAGGGTTGTTCGGCGCAGGCGTCATCCGCGAGCGTATCGAGAAAATGGACGATCTGATCCGGCGCATTCAGGAGCCGGACAAAGAGATTCATAAAGGTTTTGGACAGTTTGGCGGGCCGTCCGGACGAACAGGTGACAATCCGTGAGTCGAGATCATACTCGCATGGCGGGCGGCGGATTTCCTTACCGCCGCCGGTCGTGCCGGGCGGACCGGTCTTGGTTTCGTTGGTCAGATCCGAGGCGAGATTGTGCAGCAAACGACTGAATTTAGACAGAATATCGATGAAAGGGTACATGGTTCTGAAATGGGTTGAGTTGAAATAGCGTGTGATCGGAACGGGTTTTTTTCGTTCGGCGCGCACCGCGACCGGTCTTGCGGATCGGCGTGAGCACAAGTCGTGTATGTTAGAGAAAATCAGGATCGCACCACCTCAAACGAACCTGTACGGTAAAGAAGGCGCAAGAGACTTAGGGAGCCCGAGGGCGATAGGGCAGACGCGCGGAATCCCCGGCGACCGACACAAGATCGGGCGAATCAAGAAGGTCGTCGAAACGACATGTCACGACGGAGAAAAAATCCGGGATAAAAGAGAAAATACGATGCTCCGAAAACCGTAAATTTAGTTTTTTGTTTGAATTCCATGGGACAAGTCCGTAGAATTACTCAGGAGAAGTGAGAGAGGGCATCTCCCCCGACTTCTCAAACAAAAAACCTCGTGAGGGGTTTCCGGGGTAGGTGTGGTCGCATCGAGCCCGGTTAGTATAAGATGGGCTAAGCTAGCCTGTTCGGCCAATTAACCCGGCGACGGTTTTTTATTATATGTCATGACCGCCGCCGATTTTATCTGCGAGGTACTCCTGTTAAGGGTTAAGGTTTTCTTGATTCGCGGAACGTGAATGCTTCCTACTCGTGCTGCAAGGCTGCCAAGGATAATGGAAATACACCGGATTTTTCATCCGAAAATTCATTGGCCTATTCAGACAAACGGACGTTTTTCGGTCCATGCCGGTGACGGAAGATCCATCGGTAGAGTTTTGGGGTATGATCAACCCGCTTGGGAATAGAGCGATCCGCATCGGTATGACACGGTCAAACGAAATCAGCTTTCCGATTCCGGGAATCGGTGCCGCAAAGATTTCATGACCTCGATGACAGAGTCGCAGAGAACAACCTCGTCCAGACCGCCATGGAAGGCCCAAATCGGCACCGGACCGAATGGTTCCTCTTCGTTCATGAAGACGCCGCCATCGCTTTTGTCGGTGATTCGACATCGCCGGAAGTGTTTCTTTTGTGCCGGAAAACAGGGATATTTCGATGTTCATGCCGGCATTCCGGTAGTCCGATGTTCTGACGGAGGAGCCAAGCGACGGCAAATGTTGCATTCAAAATGCTCGCCGCCGTTTGCTCGGTAGAACGTTCTTTTTTGCGAATGCGTTCACGACGGAATGCTTGTGCTATATACCAAGTGTCCAGCGTGATTTCAGAGCGGTTCCGAGCGTATGAAACACTCCACAAACGTAAATGTGAAAAAGGATTATTTCCACAAAAGAATATAATACATGTTTTGATGCAAGCAGTGAGCTTAGGCAAAATACGCAACATATTCAAACGGTTTCCTGGGTCGGATCCTGCACGATCCCTGTATTCGATACGTCGGTTAAAATCGTGATATTTGATCCGTTTTCGCGATTCATAATGAGAAAATAGACATCGTTAATCATCCGAAAAAGGACTCAGCAATGGTACGACTTTCTTGCCCGGTGTGCCGCTTTCAGTTCCTCACTGGCCTCTTGTCCCAACCAGCTTGCCGGCCCGCCCCGTTTAGCCGTTTTTTTGCGATGTCGGAAAAAATCCATGTTTCCGCATTCGGTTTTTCGGGTTTTGACGGATGAATCGGCGTAACAACGTTCAAGAGAATTCTTTCCGACTTGCTTGCCGATAGCTTTGGCATGAAGCCATCCCCCTCGTATTTGCTCAAGGTAACGCTCCAGAAAACGCCCAAATTGATTTGGCGGCGTTTCGTCGTTCCGTCCGACATCCGGCTGGATTGCCTTCATGAAGTCCTGCAAGCCGTCATGGGCTGGACCGAATCTCGGCCTCATGCGTTTTTCCATAAGAAGCAGGGATTCTATACGACCGCTCAAATCCCTGACAACGGTCTGCCGGAGAAGAAGCACACCTTGTCAAATCTCGTGGTTCGTTCCGGCGGCAAGCTGAAATACATTCACGACACCGCTGAAGAAAAATGGGTTCACGAAGTTGTCGTCGAGGATATCAAATACACCGATCCCACTTGGCCGTTCCCAATCTGTTGCATAGCCGGAGTCCGGGCCAGCCCATCGGCAGGCGTTGGCGGCGTCGACGGTTTCGCCCATCTGCTCCGAGTGCTGGACGACAAAGCTGAGGATGCGGAACTGGCGACCCGCTTCGCCGACTTTCAGCCCGACCATTTTGATCTGGCGAGCG
>JBEBTM010000415.1:0-4343 GCA_040393745.1 Thermogutta terrifontis
TGAAACCGTGAGGCAGGAAGCCGTGCAAAAGGAAAAACGGGGTGACATGATTTTCCTGGAATTCCACCGTGCTCTGCATGCGCGTAACATCATACCGGCAATGAAATTATATGAACAACTCCATCAGAATTATCCCGACATCCGCCTGGCCGAGAACGATCAACTTTTCTTTATTCAACTCTTGATGGAAAAGGAATACCCGCGTGAAGCCGCCGCCGCAATGAAGGAATACCTCGAACTTTATACTGCGAAAGCCACATTGGTTCGCCTCAAACTGGCCAAGCTCTACATTGATCAAGCACGTCCCCGCGCGGCGATCAAGGTTTTAGCTCGAATCGACCAGCCAACCTTGGACCAACGGCAGCGAATTCTTTTCCGAAAATTGCTCGAAATTGCCAAAACCTCCCAGGGCACGGATACTTATGAACTGGTCGGCGACGACTGACCTTGAATCTTGAAAGAAAGAAATTCCAATGAACCACGAAATTCCCCCTGAAGGATTTGTCGATATGGACGATGTCCAACTTGACTTGGCCCGCCGTGATCGTTGCGGTTTTCCCGAGGTGATTTATGGTGAAGGCAAGACGAAAGAGACGGTCCTGAAGATATTCCGATCCATGCAAGGCTATGGTATCGACGGTTTTGCAACACGCATCGACGAGGAAAAAGGCCGGTTCCTTGAAAAAACATTAGGCGATGACGGAGCCCTGTTTCGGTACAACGCCGTGGCCCGGACCTTTCGGCTCTTTGCCGAACAAGGCGAACCGGCTGTCCAAACGGGCAAGGTTGCCGTGATTTCCGCAGGAACCAGCGATGCCCCCGTTGCCGAAGAGGCCCGGGAGACGGCCCTATGGACCGGCGCGGAAGTTGTTTTCATTCAAGACGTTGGCGTGGCGGGCCCTCATCGACTCCAGGCGAAGCGTCCCCTGTTCGAGGATGTCGATGCCGTTGTCGTGGTTGCGGGCATGGAAGGGGCGCTACCCAGTGTAGTGGGCGGATTTGTCGCGTGCCCCGTGATTGCCGTGCCGACCAGCGTGGGGTACGGAGCCAGTTTCGGCGGGCTTGCGGCCCTGCTTGGCATGCTCAATAGCTGCGCGTCGAACGTCACCGTGGTCAATATCGACGCCGGTTTCAAGGCGGGTTATGTCGCGGGTCTCATTGCCAAACGTGTTGGAAGCGCCGCAACAAAAAATCCCGATATTGTGTGACTTTGAACGTTTATCCCGGACGCTCTGCGGCTAAAACACGAGTGGAACCGGGACTGCTTCGAGTGGTTCAGGGATGCGAGGCACCAAATGCCGAATGGCCCGTTCGAGAAGCTGATCCACGCCCATTTGGGTTGCCGCGCTGACACGGAGAACGCCGCCGTCCCTCTCAATGGGCGGCATGTCGGTGAGCAAATCCATCTTATTTAGACAATGGAGCACCCGATTGTGGGAAATCGCAACTGGCGGACCCGCTTTGGGTTCGGTCGCGTCGACAATCCAGAGAACCAAATCGGCCCGGGCAAGCCAGTCGGCGGAACGTTCCATCCCCTGCCGTTCAAGATCATGCTCGGTTTCCCGAAAACCGGCTGTATCATGAAACATCACAGGGAAACCTTCGAGCACCGCCTGTGCGCTAACCACGTCACGCGTCGTACCTGCCTGCCCGTCGACGATGGCCCGCTGAAAACCGAGAATCGCGTTGAGCAACCGGCTTTTACCCGCATTGGTCGGACCGGCCAGGACAACGTGAAACGGCTCGACAAGATGCCGCCCTAACCGGGCATTCTCCCGCCAACGCTGAAATCGGAGCCGTTTTTCCGCGTTGGACAGCGTTCGAATCTCCTGCCGTTCTCGTTCCAGGGCCCCATTCACCTGGTCAAGCAAAATCTGGAACGTTCGCTCCGTGGGCGCGAAAGGCAGAAGCCGAAAAGCCCGTTCAGCCTGCGTTTTAGCGGGTTCGAATCCGTCCAGGGGATTTCGAATCTCGGCCCCTTGAGAATTTAATACGCTTTCAATCGCCGCAACCACGGCCGCCCCGCCATGACAGTGAATCTCCACGGCATCAAATTCCGGCAGATGGACGACGACTTCCTCGAAAATGTCCGGCTCGGTGCCATTTTGGCCGGGAATGCGAAAGCGTCCGAAAATCGGCATGTCCAAGCGAGGCCGCCCGGCTTCATCCGTCAGCCGGGGGCCGCGCCAATTTTGCGCAAAAACGGCCAGCGCACCGGACCCGTGGAGCAAAACCACCGCCACGGCACCGCGTCCCGATGGCGTCAGGCGGACGACTTCCAAATTCTCCGGTAACGGCGGATTGAGTTTTCTCGCGAATTGCGGTACGATGTTCTCTTGCATTCAAAGCGATATTGCTCTCACATGGAGCGGATATTTCGAAGACTGAAAGGAGCAGGCATGAATACTTTTATGGAATTGGCGTGGAAGGCGGCAAAGGAAGGCATGGAAAGCGGTCAAGGCGGCCCGTTTGGGGCCGTGATCGTTCGTAACGATGAGGTCGTTGCCGTGGCGCATAACGAGGTCCTCAGCACGAACGACCCAACGGCCCACGCAGAAATCGTTGCGATCCGCCGGGCCACGAAAAAGTTGGGCCGCTTCGACATTTCCGATTGCGAAATTTACAGCACCTGCGAGCCCTGTCCCATGTGCCTGTCCGCGATTCACTGGGCCGGAATGACCAAGCTCTATTTCGGGGCCGACCGTCATGATTCGACCATCGGCGGCTTTGACGACGAGTTTATCTATCAACTCATGGATGGAACCGCCGACAGTCCACTGCTCCGGCCGGAAATTGTCGACAAGGAACCTTGTGCCGAACTTTTCCGTGCCTGGAACGCCAAGCAGGATCGGGTCATGTATTGACCGTCATCTTCACTCGGCGGTAATGAGCTTGACAGCCGCCTCGTCCAGCGGCATGATCCAATACTCTCGGAAATAATACCCTTGGTTGCCGCCGCCATGCAGTTGGAGGCCGGTTTTCCCTTCTTTCGCGCATTTCGGGTCAATCATGTCAACGACAGTCCGGCTGTTCAGAAATGTCGCCAAGCGATCACCCACGGCCACGGTACCGATGGTGTTCCAATCATTTGCTTTGTAATACTTTGTGGCAATATCTTCGTTCTTGGCCACCCAACCTCGGCCCTCGACCTCCCAGAGCCCGCCACAAGGGGCTCCTTCTTCGATTTCACACTGGAAGCCTTTGAGCCAATAGGATTTATCGACGTCGGAGGCCCGGAAATACAGGCCGCTGTTGCCGGAAACCTTCTTGAACGACACCTTCACGGCGAAATCTTTATAACTTGCCGTACTCATCAGCATGCCATCGCGGGCTTCACCTTGGGGCGTCGTCGCGTACACGGAACCGTCTTCTTGGACATCCCAAGTTCCGGCAGGCTTCTTTTCCACGTCCCCGAATTTTCCCTCGGCGAAGAGCGGAATCCACGGCGTGTCGGGCAATTCCGTGATTTTGACGTTCCGCCAACGGACAATTCCTTGGGGACCGGAATGAACCTGGAGGCCGATAAAGCCTTCGGAATCCTCAAGATCGAAGAAATCGGCAACGAGCTTACCGTTGATCCAGGTTTTGATCGACGGGCCCACACATTGTATCGCCAGATTGTTCCAGTCGCCTTTTTTGAAAGGTTCGATCGATCGGGCCTTGGCGGCATCATCGACCGTGTTGAGCCAGGTATTACGCCGATTCTCGTCGTAAACGAAGGCGTTGTTGCCATCGGCGTCCGGGGTGCTTTCGCATTGATAGCCGAAAACCGTGTTGCCGTTCTGGCGGAGATTGCTGCGAAATTGAATGCCCGAGTTTGTTCCAATGTCAAACTTCGTATCGCACGTGAAAAAGAAATTGCGATACTTTTTCTCGGTGCAGAGGAATGTATTGTCGCCGGGACCGCGCCGACCGACGATTTCCTCACCGTCCATTTCGTACGTTGCTTCACCGCCACGTTTGACCCAACCGGACTGGGCCTTGCCATTTTCTGACCACGCCGACCCGCCTTGGGGCATGAGGGAAACGAATTCCTGGGCCAAACACAGCGTCATCATTACGGTCCAAGCTAAAAACGGAAACGAACATTTTGCCAAAACACGAAAAACTCTCATGGGAAAACTCCGGGGGTCAGGTACTGTCAAGCTTCCGTTGGCGTCTCAAGCGCGCCGCAGTCGAATTCCCATCGAGTTTACCGAAAAACCGACTCAATGGCAATTGCCTTCGCCGCTTGACACTGCCCGGTTTTTCCGGGAAAATATTCGGGATCGAATTCCCGCCCCTTTTCGGTCTACCGCTATCCGGGGCCACTGCCAACCGCAACGACTTGCTGAATCTCATGT
>JBEBTM010000416.1:0-4339 GCA_040393745.1 Thermogutta terrifontis
TCATATCCCAGTTTTTAAACGGGACAAGACACTAGGTAATATAACTCATTTTGCAAATGGAAAAAAACGTCCTTTAGAAACAGGGACAATCCCTGTCTATGGTGGTAATGGAATCATGGATTTTACAAACAATAGTAGCCATCGTAATGTCGTCATTATTGGGCGTGTTGGAGCTTATTGTGGAAGTGTGTATTACGAACCTGAAGACTGTTGGGTTTCTGATAACGCGATTGCAGCAAAGAATAAAGACTCTTATGGAATAGCCTTTGTTTATTACTTACTCAAATACTTAAAATTGAATGAAAAAAGAATCGGCACAAGCCAACCACTTTTGACACAGAGCATTTTGAATACTCTGCTAATTATTCAACCAAACAATTTGCTTGTTCAGTTCTTTGACGAGAGTATTCAATCTTTGGTTTACTCGATAAAGCAAAAAGAAGTCGAAAATAATATTCTTTCCGTTCTTCGTGACTCATTACTTCCCCGTTTGATTTCCGGCGAGTTGCGGGTTTGAACTTTCACCTTTTCTTCATCGATATGCCATGTTCAACGAGACAAACTACGAAAACGCCATTATCGCTCTTTTTCAGGAAGACCTCGACTATGAACATGTCTACGGGCCGGATGTCGTGCGGGACTATCGCAGTCCGCTTTTCGAAGAGCGGCTTCGGGAATCCCTGGAGCGGATCAACCACGGTCTGCCCCATGAAGCTCTCGATGAGGCGGTCTACAAGATCAGGAATTACGAATCCCGGAACCTGATTCACCAGAACATCCAGTTCACGAAATACCTGCAAAACGGCATCGAGGTTAACTACGTTCACGACGGCAAGAAAAAGGCGGCTCTCGTTCGGTTGGTCGATTTCAATGATCCCGACAACAACGATTTCGTCGTCGCCAACCAGTGGACCGTTGTCGAGAACGAAGAAAAGCGGCCCGATATCGTGGTCTTTCTCAACGGCCTGCCCGTCGTGGTTGCCGAACTGAAATCCTGTTCCCGTGAAAACACCGACGCCTCCTGTGCCTTTCGCCAGCTTCGGAATTATACGCACGATATCCCCTCGCTGTTCATTTACAACGCCTTCATGGTCATTTCCGACCTGTCGGTCAGCAAGGCGGGCACGATCACGGCCACGACGGAAGAACGCTTCATGGAATGGAAGACCGTCAACGGCGACTACGAGGATACCCGCTACGCCGCCTATGACACACTGTTCAAAGGCATGTTCGAAAAGCGACGTTTTCTCGACATCCTGCAAAATTTCCTGCTCTACAGCCGGTCGATCGATGCCGACATTAAAATCCTTGCCGGTTATCACCAATATTTTTCCGTTCGAAAAGCCGTCGAGTCGACCCGAAAGGCCGTGGGAAGCGGAGGCAAGGATGCGGGCAAGGCCGGCGTGGTCTGGCATACGACGGGAAGCGGCAAGTCGCTCTCGATGGTCTTTTATGCCCAATTATTGCAGTCTGCCCTCGCCAGTCCGACCGTCGTGGTATTGACCGACCGCAATGATCTGGACGATCAGCTTTACACGCAATTCGACAAATGCAAGGATTTCCTGCGTCAAACCCCGGAGCGGGCCGAAAGCCGGGCCGACCTGAAAAAGCTGCTGGCCGGTCGGGAGGCCAATGGTATTTTCTTTACGACCATGCAGAAGTTCGAGCAATACGACGAGCCCTTGTCGGATCGCAAGGACATCATTCTCATTGCCGACGAAGCCCATCGGAGCCAGTATTCCATCGACGAAAAAGTCGACACCAAAACGGGTGAAGTCAAGCTGGGGTTTGCCCGGCTGGTTCGTGAAAGCATGCCTCGTGCGACTTTTATCGGCTTTACCGGGACGCCGATCTCCGAGAAGGATCGCAATACCCGCGAGATTTTCGGGAATTACATCGACATCTACGACATGACCCAATCGGTCGAGGATGGAGCAACCCGGCCCGTTTATTATGAAAGCCGGGTAATCAAGCTCGGTTTGGATGAAAGCATTCTGGAGAAGATCGACGATACCTACGACCGACTTTCCGACAATGCCGATGGGGAAACCATTGAAAAAAGCAAGAAGCAGCTTGCCCAGATGGAAAGTATTCTCGGAGCCGAACAGACGATCCGTTCGCTCTGCAAGGATATTGTCGAACATTATGAAGACCGTAAGGACCTCTTGACCGGCAAGGCCATGATCGTCGCCTATTCGCGGTCCATTGCTGTCGACATACTAAACGAGATCCTACGTATCCGGCCTGATTGGGAGAAGAAAATCCGGCTTGTCATGACTTCCGACAATAACGATCCGGAAGATTGGAAGAAATTGATCGGATCAAAGGAACATCGCAAGGAATTGGCCCGAAAGTTCAAGGGCGACGAAGACGAAATGAAAATCGCGTTGGTCGTCGACATGTGGCTGACGGGTTTCGACGTTCCGAGTCTTGCAACGATGTACGTTTACAAGCCGATGTCAGGCCACAATCTCATGCAGGCCATCGCTCGCGTCAACAGGGTCTACAAGGACAAGGAGGGCGGTCTGGTCGTCGATTATGTGGGCATAGCTTCGGCCTTGAAAAAGGCCATGAACGATTATACCGTCCGCGACCGTGAGAAGTATGGCGATATGGACGTTTCCAAGGAAGCGTTTCCAAAATTCCTCGAAAAACTGGAAGTCTGCCGCGATTTGTTCCATGAACTTGACTACTCGAAATTTCTTGACGGCAACGACAAGGACCGTGCCGGATTGATCGTCGATGGGATCAACTTCATTTTGGGCGATGAAACGAAAAAGAAACTCTTCGCCAAAGAAGCCATGTTATTGCGGCAGGCCCATTCTCTTTGCCGGAGTTTGCTCGATAAAGAACAACGTTTCGAAGCGGCCTATTTCGAAGCGATTCGAACAGCGATTTCACGTCTTGCACCGGGCCGAAAACTGTCTCTCAAGGAAATCAATTCTCAAGTCAACGAATTGCTCAAGCACAGTATCAAGTGCGATGGGATCGTCAATTTGTTTACTGATGCCAAGGAAGAAGTTTCCCTGTTCGACTCGAAATTCCTGCATGACATCGCGTCGATGAAACAGAAGAACCTCGCCGCCGAATTGTTGGCCAAACTCTTGAAAGAACAGATTCAGGTTTACCGCAAAACGAATCTGGTACAATCGACCGTCTTTTCCTCCAAGATGAAGGAGTTGATGAACAAGTACCACAACGGACATATTACGAACGCGAAGGTCATTGAGGAACTTCTCGGCATGGCCCATGCGATGCAGGAAGACCGTCAGGCCGGCGTTGATCTCGGCTTGTCTTCGGAGGAAAAGGCTTTTTACGATGCGATCACCAGACCGGATGCCGTGAGAGATTTTTACGACAATGAAACACTTGTCAAAATGACCCATGAATTGACGGAACTGCTTCAAAAGAACCGAACGATCGACTGGCAGAAGAAAGAGACGGCCAGAGCGGAAATGCGATCGATGGTCAAACGTCTATTGAAGAAATATAAGTACCCGCCCGAAGGTCTTGAAGGAGCGACGGCTCTCGTCCTTTCTCAATGCGAAATGTGGGTCGACAACGAAGACATGCCGGAAGAAGATTGCTGAACCCTTTAATCGAATAAGCAGAATTTCATCTCTGATCGTCGAGAACCGATAAGGTGAAAAGAGAGTTGGCATGTAATCAAAATAGTTCCTCCGTATTGATCCTATTGGAATAGAAATGAGTGATAATCAACTATTTCGACTCTACACGACACCGGACGGCGTAGTAAAAGTCGAGGTTTTCATCCGGGATGAAACGGTCTGGCTGACGCAAAAATCGTTGGCCGAACTGTTTGGAGTGAAAGTCCCTGCGATCAACAAACATCTCAAAAGCATTTTCGAGTCCGGCGAATTAGAACCAGAGGCAACTGTTTCCAAAATGGAAATAGTTCGTCAGGAAGGTAAACGAAATGTCACTCGGTTGATTGAGTTTTACAACCTTGACGCGATTATTGCCGTTGGGTATCGGGTCAACAGTTATCAGGCAACGCAGTTTCGGATATGGGCGACGAAACTATTAAAAGAGTTCATCATCAAAGGTTTCGTGCTGGACGATGAACGGCTCAAACAAGGAAAAACGGTATTCGGGAAGGATTACTTTGACGAACTGCTCGAACGGATTCGGGAGATTCGGGTTAGCGAAAGAAGGTTCTACCAAAAGATCACGGATATTTACGCCCTTGCCGTCGATTACGATCCGAAGTCGCCAGTTACACAGGATTTTTTTTCAACGGTTCAAAACAAATTGCACTGGGCAATTCATTGTCGCGACGATGGGTCTAAAACCCTCGCCTTCAGGCGACACCTTTAGG
>JBEBTM010000417.1:0-4339 GCA_040393745.1 Thermogutta terrifontis
GGATCGGCAGCAGGATCACGACGCTGTAGCCGATGTACCCGAAGAAGCTGGGCATCTTCACACCGCTTTGCTCCGCAATAGCCTTGACCATGAAGTTCGGGCCGTTGCCGATATAGGTCATCGCGCCCATGAAGACCGAACCCAGGGCCACGGCCACGAGCAGGTAATGATCCAAGTAACCGTTGCCGACATGGACCAGCTTCATTTTCTTGTCGGAAGACCACCACTGGCCATTTTCGTCTTTGATCCACTTGGGCGTACCGTCTTCGTTGCGGTCGCTATGCAATTCCTCGTCGCTGTTGGGCGTCAGGGTTTTCGCGGTTTCGAAGAAGACGACGTAAGTCGGGGCGTTGTCCAGCACGGAACTTAAAGACCCCGTCGCGGCGAAGAACAGCTTTTTCTTATCGATGCCGGTTTTCTCCTCCATTTTGGCAACGATGTTCGGGCCTTCGACGTTCAGGATTTGCAGCGGAGCCTGCATGCAAATGAAAATGCCGAAGAACAGGGCCGCGACTTCACCGATGGCCATGAAGTTGAACGTGTTCGCTTTCCGAATTGCCTTGCTGCCCAGCAGGAGCGACAGGGCGCAGAGCCCGAGTTGCACGGCTTCACGCAGGAAGTACCACGGATGCCCGTTGTTTTCAGGGAACAGGGTTTCGCCGATGACCGGAACCGGCTTGGTCGGGTCCAGGAAGGCCACGGCGAGAATCACGCCGGCCAAAAGCGGCGCGTTGAGGGCGATGCCCTTGATCGACAGGGGCGTCTTCTCGGCGAGGTCCCGCAGCTTGTCGTTCTTCGATTCCTTCGGATAGTACCAAACGGTGTCCCAGAGGAAATAAAAGGCGATCAGGATCAGGTTGACGAACATCCATTCCATCCAGAGGTTGAACGTCCAGGTGAACGCCACGCCGCGCAGGTAACCGAGGAACAGCGGCGGATCACCCAGCGGGGTCAAACACCCGCCGCAGTTACACACGCAGAAGATGAAGATAATCACGGTGTGGACTTTGTATTTCCGCTGTTGGTTCGTTTCCAGGAGGAGCCGAATAAGCAGCATCGCCGCGCCCGTGGTCCCGATAAAACTGGCCAGAACGGCGCCGATCAGGAGAATGACCGAGTTGACGAACGGACTTGCTTTCAGATCGCCGGAAATGCGGATTCCGCCGGAAATCGTGAATAACGAGAACAGCAGGACGATAAAGGCAATATACTCGCCGAGAATGGCGTTGATGAACACCGTACTCGCAACGGCGAAACCGTTGCGGGTTCCATCCGCCTTCACCGGATCGACCACCGCGTGGCCCGGCCAGTGAAGCTCAACGGGAAAATCACAGAGAAATGCGTAGTAAAGCAAAGTGACGAGTCCCAACCCCGCCGCGACAAGGAAGCGGTTCGCGTTGCTTTCCCACCAGTGTTCCGTGGCCGGAATAAGTGGTAAAACGGCAATGCAGAGCAGTAGGATCGCAAACGGAGCGATCATGTAATACGGGGGATGATGTTTTGCGGAGTGGTCGTCCTCCTTGGCGTGACCGGCCGCCTCGGCGGGCTTTTCGGCAGCGGGCTGCGTCGCAGGTTGTTCCGTGCTATCGCCTTCCGTCGTCGGCGCTTCGGGCGTCGATACGGCTTCGACGGGAGTTTCCGGCGTCGATTCCGAAGCCAAGGCCGCATGATCCGCATCGTGCTCGCCGTGACCTGAGATGGCGACTTTGGTCCACTGTTGCGGGAGACCTTTGAAGGCGAGGCCACCGTAGATGCCAAGGAAAAGGAGAATCACAATGGCAACGGGAATGAGCAACTTGCTCATTTCGGGGGCGTGATCGTGGGGCGAATGGGCCTCGCCATGTTCGGTGTGTTCTTCCGAGACGGGAGGGGATTTCTGCTCTGACATGAATTTTCGGCGGTTGGGGGTATCTCCAAAATCGATTTTCGGCAGCGATGGCTCTTCGTCCGGCGTTGAAATAACCGGCATTACGACCACAGGTCGCAATTCGCTCACGAAACTTTTTGAGGTACCCTGTAAGTTAAATAAACGTTTGAAACGCAAAATTTACTCATTGTATTAGAGCAAGAATGGCCGATTTGACAAGCCGGGCCGTTTCCGGGATAATCGAATCTCCGTCGCTTGGTCAAAGCGGCGTAAACGTCGGTGAACTCCAACCAACCCCGAGATCTCCATGACGAAATTTTTCCCGTTTTTTCTCCTCGCCCTTTTCGCGATGGTTTCGCTCAGCGCCGCCGAACCGGGGCGGCCCAATGTCATTCTCATCCTCGCCGACGATCTGGGCTACGGCGACTTGAGCTGTTACGGCCAAAAGCATTTCCACACTCCCCGAATCGATTCCCTGGCGGAACAGGGCGTCAAGTTTACCCAGTTTTACGCGGGTAGTACCGTCTGCGCCCCGAGCCGGTGTGCCTTGATGACCGGCTTTCACACGGGCCACGCCGCCATTCGCGGCAATCGATGGAACGCCGCCACCCGATCCGACTGGCCACTGCCCGACGAAAGCGTGACGGTCGCCAAAGTCTTCAAAAACGCCGGTTATGCCACGGGCCTCTTCGGCAAATGGGGCCTCGGCGCGCCTGAATCGCCGCTCAAACAGGGATTCGATGAATTCTTCGGCTACAGCGTGCAGGTCGATGCGCACAATTATTACCCGCCGTTCCTGTACGATGGAACCGAAAAGATTCCAATGGACGGCAAGACCTATTCTCATGACCTGATCGAAGACCGGGCCTTGGCCTTTCTCCGCAAAAACAAGGACAAGCCGTTTTTCTGTTACATTCCCGTAACGATCCCCCACGCGGCCATGCAAGTTCCCGAAGAATACGTCGCCCCGTGGCGGGAAAAATTTGCTTCATATGAAGATATCAGGGCGAAATACTCTTCGGCCGCCGAAGTACGAAATCCCGTGGCCGCCTTTCCCGGCATGATAACCCGGCTCGACGAAACCGTGGGCAAGATTCTCGATACGCTCAAAGAGCTGGACATCGACGAAAACACGATCGTCTTTTTTACAAGCGATAACGGGCCGCACAAAGAGGGCGGTCACGACAGTACGCTGTTCGAGTCCTACGGACCGCTCCGGGGTTTCAAACGGGATCTGACCGAAGGCGGCATCCGGGTTCCCCTGCTGGTCCGCTGGCCCGCAGTGGTGAAGGGGCCCGTGGTGAGCGACCATGTCGGTGCGTTTTGGGACTTCCTGCCCACGGTTTGCGAACTCGTCGGACAGCCCGAACCGGAGGGAATCGACGGTGTGAGTTTCGCCCCCACATTGCTGGGCGACGCTGGCGAGCAGAAATCGCACGAATATCTCTACTGGGAATTCTACGAACAGGGCGGCAAAGTCGCGGCCCGATGGCGGAATTTCAAGGGAATTCGCCTTAATGTCGGCAAGGCTCCGGACGGCCCCATTGCCGTGTACGATTTATCGAACGATTTGAAGGAGCAAACCGACATCGCCGAAAGTCGCCCGGATTTGGTCGAGAAATTCCGACAAATCTTCGAAAAGGCCCACAGTCCCTCAGACGTTTTCCAGTTCCGTTAATACCCGTTTCTCCTGCGATTCATCCCCAAGTTGCGCGGCGTTTGGGACTCTTGAGAATGCTACCAAACTTCCGTCACCGCCGGGTGGAGCATGGGGACGGGCATCGGCGGCCGTGGCGAGTCCTGTTGTCTCTCCCGAGGCACCCGGATCGTCGGTTCCGCGGAGGTGCTGCCCACGGGAGCGCCCTCGTAATACTGTCGCCAGGGTTCCGCCGTTTTTGAATCACTCCCGGAACCGGCTCGATAATCGCCCGGCTGCGGAAGCGGCGGCGGGGCTTCCGGACAGCCCGTCAGCGCAACGAAAAGGCCACAAAGACCGAGAAACGCAATTCTTTTCATGGTTCGCCTCGATTGGGTTTTTCCGCATCCTCTGCGAAGCTGAAGCGGCTCAGCACAAGCGTCATTCTTCTTCGGCTTCCCCGGAATCGAACGAAGCTCCCGAGGGACCGCCGGCGGCCATGATTTCCTCTTTGAGCTGTTCCAAAAATTCGGGATTGCTTTCCAAATACAGTTTTGTCTTTTCCCGACCCTGCCCGAGTTGCTCGTCACCGTAACGAAACCAGGCGCCGGATTTGATCACGAGTTTCTTTTCAATGGCCAGGTCGAGCACGTCGCCGCTGTAGCTGATACCGCCGTTGTGCATCATATCGAATTCGGCGACCCGAAACGGCGGGGCGACTTTGTTCTTGACCACCTTCGCCTTGACCCGCTGGCCCGTAACATTTTCGCCTTCCTTGATCTGGCCGATACGCCGCACGTCGATCCGACACGAGCAATAGAATTTCAAGGCCCGAC
>JBEBTM010000418.1:0-4334 GCA_040393745.1 Thermogutta terrifontis
GATCGCGACACCGAGCAGGCCGAAAACATAGCCGAAGGCGTCCGCCGTCGGTTTTGCGTACTCGGCCAGGGATTCCGTCGCACCGGATAACTCCATCTCACGATGCTTGTCGAGAAAGCCCTGCATGGTTCGCTCGAAGTCGGGATCAAGACCGGAGAAATAGTGTACGGCTTGGGCAAATCTCTTTCCATGGAACCACGATGCAAGCCGCGCCCGGCGAGAACCGTCGTCGAGAATATCGTCTTCCAACTTCGTCTTGACGAGGAGGAGGGTCAGGGCGGCGGAAAACTCGCCGATGCGTCGATGAACCTCGGATGTCGTTTTGGGCCGTTTGGAAATGGGAATCCATCGGCAGGGGGACATGGTGTCTTCCTCGCGGATCAGCCCGGCATCGAAGGCCAACGCATGGACGAGAACGGATTCATAGCTCAGAAAGGGCGTCGCCCCGCGTCCGTAATTCTGCCGCAAGTGGGAACAGGAATCGCAATAGAACTTTCGGTATTTTTCAGTACGACAAAGGGGTTTCAGAAATCCGAACATGGGAGCCTCTCAGATTGAAAATAAAGTGGACGTCACAGGTCGTTGAATCAGACGGCGGCATTGTCAAAACCGCAAATCCACGTCCAGGTCGTTAATGATGAGCTTGCTTTTTATGATCTCCGGCTGAATCAGGCGTTTTTCTTTGAAGACGGGGTATTCCCTAAAATCCTCGAATCGATCTCGACTAAGCACATACATGTGTTTATCGTCCGATGCGTATTTGACGATTGTCGCGTCTGCCCCGCGCCCTTCAGGAGTAATATGGACAATTGCAGGGGCGAATCTGTTCTCAATCGTTTGCTCATTCAGTTTTTGCTGATGGCGATTTAGCTGATAGCGAATTCCTGGATCGAAGAAAATAGTCACATCATAGGCTTCGAGCAAGAGCGGAACCAGCTTGTCCAATATGACGAGACCGACAAATTCCTTCTTGTTATCCCCCGCATAACAAAGGTTGTTTCCATCAATGACGACTTCCCGGATGTCTTGCGAGTATAATATTTGTGTATCGTCTCGTAGCCGCTTCTCGGTCTTTTGCTTGCCCCTCTCAAGCCGGTCGAGGTCAGTGTCGCATCTTTCGATCAGCTTGGAAGGAGAATAAACGCCAAATTCGGATTCGCACGCTTTGTGAATCTTCGTTCTCTCGGATCTACCTTTGGTCCTGCCCAGATGTGATTCGTACCCTTGGGCCTTGCGTTTCTTGCGTTGAAGTTCGTTGATTTCCGCGTCATACTTCTCTATCTGAACGATGATCGGTTTTTGCATTCTATCTATTTGATTCTTGCGCTTTTGGAGACGACTTATCTCTTTCTCTTTTTCCGGAATTTGGCTTGGAAGTTCCTTATCGTCTCTTTCAAATGTGTGGTATCGCTGGAGTTCATCCGTTTTCGAGCGTATTTCCTCGCGGATGGAGACAAGTCGCTTGTCGATGTCCCGCAACTGCTGGCGAAACCCATTTTCCGTTCCAAGCAGGGTTTTCCGTTGTCGCCGGAGATTCCTTTGCTCCGCATTAAACCAATTCACTGGGTTGAACATCGACCTTATGGGAAGTCGGCTGATCTCTTCCTGAATCCCATTTATTTGCGCGATAACACCTTGCCGCTCGTCCTCGCTTTCCTTTTGCTTGGCTTCCAACGACTGAATTATGTCTACCAAAACGGAGGGATCTGTATTTTGGTACCAGGAACGCTCTTTCTGGAGTTTGTCTCGACGCCTGTAAAGGTCCTGCAATGCGGCATTGGCCTTTTTCAAATCGCCTTCGAATGGATTGTCTGCCATTTGTGTGCCCTCTTTCTTTCTGTATGCCAGCGAAGATTTGACTTGTTGTCCTATAAATTAAAACGACTCCCCATTACCCGGAAACGTCGGTGTCAGCGAAAAGTTGTCGGTCCAGAACCATCATGGCGGCCATGTCGGTATAGAATTCCCGGCGCCAGTGGGGAATCTCCGACGCCGGAACCCGTTGGCCTGATTTAAGTGTAACGAAACCGTCCCGGAGCGATTGAAGTTCGTTCCGATGGTCGTCGAGGCGGCAGAGAAAAGTGAATCGCCGCATCAGACTGGCGATTTTTTTAGCCCGCTGCTCCGGCGTGAGGCGGCAGGGACGGCAGAGTCGCCGAACCATCCGGCGTAGAATCCGTTGATCCGTGGCCGTCCGGGCTTCTTGGGAGGCGATCAGGCGATCGAGGGCGTCCAAGGCGAGGGAGATATGAAGAACGACATCGTTCAAGGACGGCGTGTCGTGATGATCCGAATGTTCGGTCATGGCGGTCGGCGGTGAGACAGGTAAACTTGCCGACTCAAGAAAAAAGAGCCGGCCCGAATACACATCCGCCTACACTCCCTCTGGCAAGGGCCTTCGCTCGAAAGGTATCGAACCGGCCCCTATGATATGCGCGTACAATGAGCGCGTACCGGTAACCGGTCGATACCATCCAGCGTCGGTTACGGTGGTAAACCGACTAATATGTGCCAGATATTTGTGTAGGGAATGGCAGAAGGACAGCCGTTGCCGACCGCCTTCAACGCCGGAAAACCTTCGATTGGAACCGAAGAATCTTCCGACGCATCGTTCCTTAAATCTATCAGGTTGCGGCGGAAAAGTCAATTCGAGGAAACAGAAATCTTTACTGGATCGATAGAGATTATCGCGCATGCCCGTGAATGCCCGCATTTTTTTGGGGGGGTAGTACTGGCCCATGTAGAAACCAAGTTTACGGCGTCATTCGCTAAACAGACAAATTTGCCTGTTTGGCAATGTGAATGGCAAAACCGGAAAAGCTGCCTTTCAAATTGCGGAAAATTCTCGCAATAGCCTCAAACGGTCGAAATTCGTCTTCCAAAAAATGCCAAAAATCGGTACAATAGGCAAGATACTTTCCCCGTTCACTCATTCGCCCATTTTGTTTGTCCATGTCTTCGAGTAAGGCCAAATCATCTCAAGCGTTACGTCGTCCTTCCGTCGTTGCGGTCGATCTGTTTTGCGGGGCAGGTGGGCTGACGAAAGGGCTCTCGAATGCCGGAATTGATGTTAGGCTCGGCATTGACTGTGATCCGGCTTGCAAGTATCCCTATACAGCCAACAACGGAGCCGAATTCCGGCTCGAATCGGTCGAAAAAGTCACTGACGAGTTATTGGAAAGCTATTATCCGGAAAATACTATACGTTTGTTGGCCGGTTGTGCTCCGTGTCAGACATTTTCCACCTACTATCAGAAATATGTCCCGCAGGCGTCCGAAGACGATAAACGTTGGAGCTTGCTTCTTCAGTTCTCTCGCCTGGCATGCAGCATCCTTCCGGAATTGGTCACGATGGAAAACGTCCCCGGCTTGGAGAAACAGCCGGTATTCATGAAGTTTGTCAACTCGCTAAAAAAGGCGGGCTATAAAGTTTCTCACAGCATTGTTCATTGTGAAGACTACGGCATCCCTCAACACCGGAGTCGGCTCGTACTTCTGGCATCCCGCTTTGGAGACATCAAACTTCTCACGCCGAAGGAGCTTCGTATCCGAAAGCGGACAGTTCGGCAGGCCATCGGGCAGATGCCGGAAATTGAAGCCGGTTGCCGTGACGCGAAAGACCCATTGCACATGAGTTCCGAGCTGTCGCCGATCAATCTCCGGCGCATCCGTTGCTCGAAACCTGGGGGAACCTGGCGGGATTGGCCCAAGAGTCTTGTTGCCCAGTGCCATCAAAAGAAGAGTGGTAAAACCTATCCGAGCGTCTACGGCCGGATGGAATGGGACAAGGCATCACCGACGATCACGACGCAGTTCTTCGGTTTTGGCAACGGTCGTTTCGGTCATCCCGAGCAGGATCGGGCTCTTTCGCTTCGGGAAGGTGCCATTTTGCAAAGTTTCCCACGGCAGTATCTGTTTTCGGCTCCCGGTGAACCGATCTGCCTCAAATCCATCGGTCGCATGATCGGCAACGCCGTTCCCGTCAAGCTAGGGGAAGTCATCGGTAAAAGTATCTTCGCTCATCTCCAATCCGTCAACGACCAGAAAAGCTCACGATAAATACATGTCCGCATCTCAGGCCGCTCCGAATTCGTTTGTCAGAATCACAACACTTCCCGAATCGGGGCAAACCGTCGAAGTGCGGCGGCGGCATTGGGTTGTCAATTCGGTCCGGGGAAACGCAATCCAAAGCGGGACTATCGACCGGGATCAGCATATCGTCACGCTTTCCTCCTTGGAAGACGATGCCTTGGGCGAAGAACTTCAGGTCGTCTGGCAAGTCGAAACGGATGCCAAGGTTCTCGAAAAGACCGGCCTACCGCAGATTACCGGCA
>JBEBTM010000419.1:0-4333 GCA_040393745.1 Thermogutta terrifontis
GGTTTTTGAGTGGCAAGTTCGGTGAAATCTATATGAATTGGGCGTCCAAAACCCCGGCGTTTTTTCCAAGGCATCTACGCTGGCAGCAACCGGATTTGCCGTTTTCGTGGAGGAACGTCATCCGCCGGGAATATCACGGGTTTTACGGTCTTATCGTTGCCATGACCGTCATGGAGCACATCGGGGAATTCGTTCTCAATAGAGCCTTCCTCATCGACAAAACCTGGGCCTGGATTTTCATCGTCGGCACGGTCATGTACCTCTTTATCCGTTTTCTTGCAAAGTGCACGAAAATCCTATCTGTCGAAGGGCGGTAAAGAACTCGCAAAAACCTGATCCATGATGCAATATCGATTGTTTTGTTGGCGAAACGGCCTGCCTATTGTTTTTGTGCTCATTTCGCTTCCCATCCTGCTGAACTTTCGCTACCCCTTTGATAGCCATGCTTGGGACGCCGTTTTAGAAGTCTGCTGTATGATGGTCGGCTTGCTCGGTCTGACGATCCGTGTCTTGAGCATCGGTTTTTCTGATAAGAGTCATGAACGCCTTGAAACGAAAGGCATGTATTCGATCGTCAGGCATCCGTTACGGCTTGGCAATTACTTACTGTGGATGGCTCCGGTGCTGTTTTTGCATTCCGCCTGGCTCTGCGCCATCTACACGCTGACGTTCATCAAGAGCAACGGGGCCGTCGGCCTGGGATTACTTTACAAACGATAACGGAAATGTGGAAACTCTACGCGGTCCTTTCGGCCGTTTTCGCGGCCCTGGTGGCGATCCTCGCCAAGATCGGCATTACCGGCATCGATTCGAACCTCGCCACGGCCATCCGGACGGTCGTGATCCTGTTGATCACCTGGGGCATCGTTTTCTGTACGGTTCCGCTGGAAAGCGTGAAAACCTTGACGACCAAAAACTGGACGTTTTTGATCCTGTCCGGCATCGCCACGGGATTGTCCTGGCTGTTCTATTTCAAGGCGCTCCAGGAAGGGGAGGCGTCGCGTGTCGCTCCCGTGGACAAAATGAGCGTCGCCATCACGATCTTGTTATCGTTCATCATCCTGAAAGAGACGGTTTCGATGCAAGTGTTGATCGGCGGCGCATTGATCGTCTGCGGTTCGATCGTCATGCTCTGGAAATAAGACGTCTTATAAAACCAAGTACCAACCGGCCCCAAACGTTATCACGGGGCCGGTTTCGTCGTGCTTTTTCTGCGGGCTCTCAGCTTCGGGTTTCTCAACCCTCGGCTTGGACGATTTCCTTGGCCGTTTCGTAGAAAAATTTGACGCCTTCGGCCACGAAACCAACGTTGTTGTCCCAGTCGGATTCGTACTCGATGGAGAAGGGGCCCTGCATTTTCTGGGCGGCGACTTCCTTGAGAATTTCGGCGATCTTGCAAGCTCCCTGGCCGAGCGGAACATCGCGATGTTCGGTCGCGCTCTTCAGGTCCTTGATGTGGAAGCTGACAATTTTGCCCTTGAGCTTCTTAATGCATTCCAACGGGTCCAAACCGCTTCGGAGCCAGTGGCCGGTATCGCAGCAGGCGCCGACGCGGGAGCCGCAATTTTTAAGCTGTTCCAGGACGATTTCGGGATCCCAGTAAATCGAGGCCTTCGGGTGGTTGTGCAAGCCGACGTTGATCTTGAATTCCTCGGCCAGTTTGTTCACGCCTTCGATCTTGTCGAAGCCCGGCTCAATGTTCAGGACGGAAATGCCGATGGATGCGGCGAATTCGAAATGCCTCCGGTCGTAACCCGTGACACCCATGGAGTGGGGCGTGCACATGTTCTCGGCGCAAAGATCCCGGAACAGCTTGAACGCTTCTTTCGACATGCCGGGACCGACCTTGTCTTCCTTGTCGGCGGTCAATTTTTGTCCGCTGAAGAGTTCGAAGCTGTTTGAGCCGGTTTCGCGGACCTTCTTGATCGCCACATCAAAGGGGAAACGATTGAAGGAATACATTTGCGGCCCGATTTTCCAGCCGAGCATGGTTGTGAAAATCCTGTCACGCATCATCCCGGGGCCCCGGCGGCGTTCGCCTTCCTGAGCCGAGGCGGGTTGAATCAATTGCGAACCCAGCAGGGCCGCCCCGCCAAGCAGGGCGGTATTGCGAAGCATTTCACGTCGTGTCGTCATCGTCTGTTTCTCCTGGAGTAAGTGAACGAAAACCGAGGCGTAATCAACCCCTCGAAGCATGACTTACCAGTCTATCGTTCCGGGAGGCGGATTGCAAGCGTTTGCAGAGGATTTTCCCGAACCCCCAAGCGGCGAGACGGGGGCGACTCCGGATCAGGTCTTCCCTTCAAACCCGCAACATGGTAAAATACCGGCATTCGACATTTTCGAAAGCGTTGCACTTGGTTTGCCGCCTTGGTTTCAGCGATGACAGAGCGGCTTTTCAACCCACATCCTTTTTTTCTTCGATCCATGACCGCTGAAAACGACCGTTCCGCCGATGAATCCACAGGACACACCCCGGAGACCGCCGCATCGGATTCGACGCCGCGCCAGAAAATTCTCATCGGTTCGCAACGCGACCCCGACGCTTATCGGCCCAAGCCGACCGTTTCCATCGTCTCGGACTCGCCTGCCTTAAAGACGGAAACCTACCCGCCGGAAGGCGTTGAGACGGAAATCAAACCTGCCGCTGTCGAATCCTTAGAGGACGAGGAATTGCCCGACCGCCTTTCCGAAGACGGTGAAAAGACGTTGCGCAAGGTGGCTGTTCCGCCAACCGGACGCCGGATCGAAGTCCCGCGGTTTCGCAGCGGCAAACTGTCCGACGATTTGGAAGATGAATTCAATGCGGTTTTTGCGCAGTCGTCGCTGGACGACCTCATGGAAAAGAACGCCGAGAAAGCCGACCACGAAGTTCTGGAACCCGACGATAAAATCAAAGGTAAAGTTCTGGCCATCCAAGGCGACAGCGTGTTTCTCGATCTCGGTACCCGGGAACAAGGTGTTGTTTCGCTCAAAATGTTCGCCGTCGACGCTTCACCGGAACCGGGGCAAGTCCTTGACGTGACGGTAATTCGCTTCAATCCCGAAGAGGGGCTTTACGAAGTCTCCGTGCCGCTCGCCGCGGCCGATGTCCGGGACTGGTACCAGGTCCAGGAAGGTATGGTGGTCGAAGCCAAGATCACGAAAACAAATTCGGGCGGGCTCGAATGCGAGGTCAACCGGCTTCGAGGGTTCATTCCGATCAGTCAAATCGAGCTATTCCGGGTGGAAGATCTCGAAGTTTACATCGGCCAGAAAATGAACTGCGTGGTTGAGGAAGTCAATCCGGAACGTCGAAATCTCGTGCTTAGTCGTCGGGCCCTCCTGAATCGGGAACGTGAGGAAAAGCGGGTTGAACTGCTGGCCGAGCTGGCCGTGGGGCAGGAACGCGAAGGCTTGGTCCGGAAGATCATCGACGCCGGCGCCTTTGTTGACTTGGGCGGCGTGGATGGATTTATTCCGATCAGCAAGTTGGCCTGGGGACGCATCCGTCACCCGAGCGACGTGCTCACCGAAGGTACCCGGGTCAAGGTCCGCATCGACCGGATCGACAGCGAAGCGAACCGCATTTCATTGATTTACCGAGATGATGCGATGAATCCTTGGGCAACGATCACGCAGAATTTTCAGGAAAAGGCCGTCGTTCGAGGCAAGGTTACGAAGATCATGGAATTTGGCGCCTTCGTCGAACTCATGCCGGGTCTGGAAGGGCTCATTCACATCAGCGAGCTTTCCACGAAGCGGGTCGCCAATGTCCGCGAAGTGGTGAAAGAAGGCGAATGGGTCGACGTGTACGTCGTTTCGATTGATCCGGATTCGAAACGGATCGGTTTGTCGATCAAACAGCTTAACCCGGCCGAGGTGGCGCAGGCTCCCGAAACGGCAGCCACGGAAGAAGCTCCCGAGGCGGTACCGGAAGCGAAAAAATCCGATTTGAAGATCAAGAATCCCCATAAAGGCCCACTCAAAGGCGGTACCGGCCAATCCTCCGGTGGCGACCAGTTCGGGCTCAAGTGGTGAGCGGTATGACGAACTCCGGGGACGGTCGTCGCCCGGCTCGATGGGATTCAGCGTTCGTTTTAATTGTCCTTTTTCCCCTCTCCCCGTCATGCTTAAGCATAAAGTCCTAGCTATCGTCCTGGCCGGGGGCAAAGGTTCCCGCCTTGATCCTTTGACACGCGATCGGGCCAAGCCGGCGGTCCCTTTCGGCGGGGCGTATCGGATCATCGATTTCACGCTTTCCAACTGCTACAACAGCGGAATGCGCAAGATCCTGTTGCTCACACAATACAAGGGGATGTGCTTTGACCGACACATTTCCATCGGCTGGTCC
>JBEBTM010000420.1:0-4327 GCA_040393745.1 Thermogutta terrifontis
CAACCAGGCTGGAAGGTCTTTGCCGCCGCCACTGCTTCGGTAACAATCAAACGACCGGAGCCAACCGGCCAGTTCGTCCTTGACGAGCAGGATTCCGAAGGGATTGTTTTCCAACACTTCCGCAATGGCCTCAAGCGTGGCGTCGTCTACAATGAAGGTTTCCAGCTTCGGCGTTATCGGCTCCACGGGCGGGAGCGTCATCGGCTACCGTCGTCGCTGTCGCGTCCAATACTCAAAAAAGAGATCGTACTGAACCTTTTGCGTTTCATAATCTGTCGTTTGCTGTTCGTAGCCATGATCGGCCTCGGTTTGCAGGGTTCGGAGCGGCTCCATTGCCGAATCGAGACCGGGACTTTTGCCGCTACCGGAGTCGGCGACGAGGCAAGTCCAAAGTATCGCGGGCTCTCGCCAATCCTTCTTGAGTTCGATTTTGTACGAACTGCCGATGATCGACGCGACGGCGGCTATGGAGTTGATGCCGACATAGACCGGCTCGATATTCTTGGCCTTCGCCGATTTCGTACAGAGCCGCGCGATGCTCGACGGCAACAGCTCGACGGGAAACGGCTCCCATTCGAGATTGTCTTCCGTATCCGTTGTTCCAGACACGGTTTCCTCAATCATTTTCTCTACCATATGCAGTATATCCGTTTCGGTTTTCCCGTCAAGGAGTTCGAGCAGATCTTGAAAACCGCCCCGGTGGGGAAATTTATCCATGCAAGCTATTTGCCAAAAATCAGCAAGAGAAACGACTCTGACGATTGGTTTCGACTTGAGTTTCGAGAAAATGTCGACAAGGGTTTCGGCGTATTTCCGGCCGGGTTCGTCGTTGTCGGGCAGGATGATGATTTCCAGCTTTCTCCCGGCTGCGAGTTTGTCCAGGACAGCCCAGTCAGTTTTCGTTGCGCTCCTTGAACCAAACGCCGAAGTTGTTGCCGGAAGACCGACCGACACGGCGGCATCCGTCGCTTTTTCACCTTCGCAAACGTAAATTCGGCTTTGTACTTTCAGCCTCTCGACGATTTGCGGAAGTCGATAAATCGGATACGCTTCATAGGTTTTCGTTCCGCAAATGTAACCGCCGTCGACCTTCGAGATAGGACGGGTAATTTTCCCATTCTCGGTATCCCAGCGCAAAATCCGAAAATTTTCGCTGCCATCGATGTTGTCGTACCGATAAATGGCGTTTGGCCATTGTTGCGTGCTGACTCCGAACATGGCGGCCGTCACCGCCTTTTCAACGGTCGGGTGGACAGTCTTGCCGTACGCGGTTTTTTTCGGTGCCGTCTTCACAAAAACCGGCTTTTCCTTTTCGATACCCAACGCCTGCATCACTTCCTGATGCGAACAACCTCTGGAATGGCAGACGGTCAAAACCTTTCCGTTCTCGCCTTCGGAGACGGCCAGATTCAAGCCATCGCCGCTATGGGCGGGGCATTGGGCACGGTACACGCTACCGTATTTTTTCACGGCATAACCGCCGGATTCCAAACGGCCAACGACCGTTTCAACAGATAAAGATTCTTTCATGAATTCGTTCGATAAAAATAATGCTTTGCTCAAACACGATGAAATGCTGAAATCACCAACCGCAAAAGAGCCGTTCTCTGACATCGTCGTGTACTTGAAAAGACTCCGGTTCGAGGAGCTTCCGCATCGCTTCCTTGTTTCGAATCGAACTGATGTCATCTCCGCGATATTGAAGATTCGTTGCCGCGATTTGATCGTCGAGCTTCAGCAAACGCCCGGCGTAGACCAGGCCGCCTTCAATGGTGTACATGTCATAATTCTCGTTCGGGTATTGCATCGCGGTGTCCCAAACCATCTTGACGATCCAGAAGGAAGCAAATTCATCCAGCGTAAATCGAGAAGCATAAAAATCGTCCCAATCGACTCGGGCGAGCTCCCGGACCTGTTCGGCATTGATGTCGAGACGAAAACCTCGTACGACGACGCGAAGCGTGTTGAGAACGTCGTCAAGGCTTCTCCAGACGTAGATGTTCAGTGCATGGCTCCTGCCAGTCTTGGCGGTTTCGGCGGGACGTGCGACAAAATGGATCGGACGAAAGTAATTGTGTATCATTTGTTCTCCAAACTAAATTCAAGTAAAACACCTGACAAAAACCGACCGGGCCAAAGCCCGGCCGGTGGAAAGAAAGAGACGGACACCGCGCCCGTGTCTGATGTGCTGGTGTTGCGTTTTCACATGTTTGTTTCGTGTGTGGGGTTGTGCTGTCGGTATCAGTTTGGTGTTGAAAATGCGGGATTACGCGAAAACCTTCGCCTCACGGAGTTCCGCTTCACGGACTGCGGTCTCGGCGTCCTTGCGTTGCAGTTCGGCAATCTCCGTCATGTGACTTTCATAACGAACTTGCAGATCTTTGATTCGGGCCTTGATTTCCAGCTTCTTTTCCTTGCGGCCGTGCATGAGTGCGGGCAGCTCGTCGAGTTCCTGCTGCGCGAACATGATTTTCCGCTGAATCTCCTTGCATTTCTCCTTGAGATGGTCGATTCGTCGCCAGTTTTTCTGTTCGGAAAGTGCCTCCAATTCGTCGAAAATATTCTGGTCGCGGCAGTTCCTCTCCAATTCGCTGCGGTATATCATAATCTCTTGAAGCCGTTCTCTGGTCCAATACCACATGGACCGGTGCGGCGAACGTTTTTCATCGTACTCGGCTTCGATCTTCTTGAACTCCGCATTGAGCCTGGACCACTCCATGTCCGCCTCTTCCTGCTTGGCTTTGTATTCTTCTTCCATGCGGACCTTGGCGATCATGGCGTCACGGTCTTTTCGCCACTTGACGTCGTTCTCCAACATGCCGACATTCCGGTCGACGCGCCGGCAGATTTCGAGAATGTCATTCTCGTCACGATCTTTTCCGGCGGCAATGTCGCGCAACAGATTCTGATAATTTTCGTAATCCTGGGCGGCTTGGGACTTTTCGGCTTGGGCAAGGGATTCAAAATTCACTGTCATGAGTTTTTCTTTCAAGGAAAAAGTAAACGGGGCGGTCGCGTCGAACGGTTCAACTTCGACCTTTGAACATAGGGTTTTGAGCGAATCGACGCTTCGCTCCGGCGTTTCATGCTTCATAGGCATTCTCCTTTGAAAAATAAATGCGATTTATAGTGCGTAATTCTCCCTTTCCTCCTCTTCAATGAATTTCAATATCTTGTCAACGAGTTCGGGGTCGCCGTACATCCGGTCGAAAAGATCGGCAAGAAAGGTTTTGTATTGCGGGTCTTCTTTTCGGACGATATAATAGTTGAGAAAATTGTTCATCATGTTTTCGATGTTTTCCTTTTGCTTTTCATCCTTGCAAAGCTCTTGAAAAATGGCGAAGGGAAGGCTGCTTACACACCAGGGCGAAAAAGCGTCGAGAAGGTCTTTGGCTAATTTCTCATCGTCATAGTGAGAGTAGATTTTTCGAAGTGGCATTTCCGACCGTTCAATCGTGGGCGCTGACGTTTGATCGACAAGTCGACAGGCTGTTGCGGGTAAGGTTTGGACGCACTGACCGTAGTGGAGTCCTCGGCGGGAGCGACGGCCGCTTTTGTCATGGTTGTCGCTTTTGGGGCAGACGCCATTGAAATTTTCCGATCCTTTTTCACTGCCGGATACACTTTGCCGTCCTTGCCGGTTCGTTTTTCAGGTGCGGACAAATCCGCACCTGAGGCTGTCGGTCGATATTTACGAACGGTTTTTTCGTCACAGCCAAGCACATCGGCGATCGCTCGGTTGGACCGATCCGGAAAAGCGGCGAGAATCATTTTCACGGCCCGGCGAATGTCGACATGCCCAAGCTGCAACCCGTTTCTTCCGTTGGCTTTGGCGGCTTCCCAAATGGCATCGGCCTTCGTACCGGGCCGGACAATTGCCAGGATCGTCGAGAAATTTCGGTGTTGGGCCGCCGTGACCCGATGGTGACCGTCGGCGAGCCAGTACTTGCCTTCCTTGTCTTGGAAAAGCAGGATCGGCGGGAATTTGTCCCGGCCCGCTTCATCCTCCATGACCTCGTAATACCGCTGGACCGTTTCCTCGCTGACCGCGACCCGGATTTGAGTTTCCCGGTCGAGATCGATCTCCGACAACGGAATTTCCGAAACGGCATCACCGCCTTGCGTGTGGGGCTCAGTAAAAATCCCGGTTTCAATGTTCTGCGTCTTCATGATGTTTAGGGGTAAAAGGTGAATCTGCTCCGGGAAAAGGCGGTCCGACATGAACCGCTTTCCCTACTATATAAGGAACGAGAAGCATTCGGAAAAATATTTCGCACCTGGGATAAACCGATATCTTCCTTTACTTCAAGGAGTTAAGAAAATCACC
>JBEBTM010000421.1:0-4318 GCA_040393745.1 Thermogutta terrifontis
GCCCGAGCTGTGCGTGGGCGCCGGAACCGTTTTGAACGAGGAAAACCTGGAAGCCGCGGTGCGTTCGGGAGCGACCTTCGGCGTCGCGCCGGGGTTGAATCCCGACACGCTGGATTTGGCCGAGGAACTCGAATGGCCCTTCATTCCCGGTGTTTGCACCCCCAGCGAGGTGGAAGCGGCCCTGTCGATGGGCTGTAAAGTCCTGAAATTCTTCCCGGCCGGCGTGATGGGCGGCATTGCCATGGTCAAAGCCCTCTCGGCTCCTTACGGCCACACGGGCGTGCGGTTCATGCCCACAGGCGGCGTGACGGAAGGCAACCTGGCCGAATACCTGGCCGTCCCCACGGTCATCGCATGCGGCGGTACCTGGATCGCGTCCAAGGATGACATCGCCAAAGGAAACTGGACCGAAGTTAAAAATCGTTGCAAAAAAGTCGCCGAAATCGTCAAAACATTATAATCTCATCCTGTTTAGCCCGGCATCCTGGACGCCAACACGGGAATATCAAACCACATGCCTCAACTCCCATCACCGGCCACCGAGCCGACCATGTACTTCATCGGCGTGACGACCGGAAGTTCGTCCATCATGAAGGTTTTTCCCCGCTGGGCCGAAGTGCTCGGTATCGATGCGATCATCAAAGGCATCGACATCGGGATTCATGCCCCGGCCGAGGATTACCGGCAAGTCGTCGACTTCATCAAACGAGATCCTCTCTCGCAAGGCGCCTTGGTCACGACGCATAAACTCGATTTGCTTCAGGCCGCGAGAGACATGTTCGATCGCCTGGACCCCTACGCCGATTTATTGTGCGAGATCAGTTCGATTTCCAAACGAGACGGCAAACTCTGGGGCCATGCCAAGGATCCCATCACGAGCGGTTTGGCCTTGGAAGCGTTCGTACCGGTGAATTGGTGGGTCGACCATCCCAGTGCGCAGGCCTTGCTTTTGGGGGCCGGCGGATCCTCCCTGGCCATATCGATGTACTTAATGGACAAAAAACACGGCGGGAATCGGCCTTCGAAACTGGTCGTGAGTAACCGATCGAAACCACGCTTGGAACATATGCGGGAAATCCACGCACGGCTCGACACGGGCGTGCCCACGGAATACCGCTATGGCCCCACATTCGAAGACAATGATGCCGTGGTCGCGGACATGCCGGAGTTTTCGCTGGTCGTCAACGCCACGGGACTCGGCAAAGATTATCCCGGTTCCCCTATGACCGATGCCGGAATATTCCCGATGCACGGAATGGCCTGGGAGTTTAACTATCGGGGCGATTTGAAGTTTCTGCACCAAGCGGAATCGCAACGGGAAGCCCGCGATTTGATCGTTGAGGATGGTTGGACTTATTTCATCCACGGGTGGTCCCAGGTGATCGCCGAAGTGTTTCATCTTGATCTCACGCCGGAAATCGTGCAAAAACTTAGTGATGCCGCCTTGGATTTACGTCCGAAATAGCGGGCGTCTCGCATGCGTTGAACCTCGGCCTTTTCACCGCGACAGCGGCTTTTATTCATGGCAAAAATTTTAATCACGTCGACGTCATTCGGCAAAAAGGATCCTGCCCCGATCAGGCTGCTTGAATCGAAGGGTTGCAAAATCGCCTGGAACGAATCGGGTAAACCCCTTTCCGCTGCGGAATTGATCGATCGGCTCGACGGCTGTGACGGCGTGATCGCGGGCCTGGATTATTTCACGGCCGAAGTGTTCGAAAGCGTCCGGGGGCTCAAGGTCGTCGCACGGTACGGTGTGGGCTTCGACCGGGTCGACCTGGAAGCGGCGAAAAAAGCCGGTGTTATCGTTACGAACACGCCTACCGCGAACAGCGATTCCGTGGCCGATTTGGCGGTCGGTTTGATGCTCGCGGCGGCCCGGAAGATTCCCGAGTCGCATAATGAAACCCTCGGCGGTGCATGGCCGAAACCGTTCGGTGTGTCCCTGTTCGAAAAGACCGTGGGACTCATCGGGCTCGGCCGGATCGGCGGCCGTGTCGCTCGCCGGGTCAAGGGATTCGACTGCAACGTACTCGTGTTCGATCCGTTTATCGACCGGGAAAGCGCGGCCGAATTCGGGTGCCGGAAAGTCGAAACGCTCGACGAACTGCTGAAAGAATCCGATTTCATTTCGCTCCACTCCCCGGCCGGCCCCGAGACAAACCGGATGATTAACCGTGAAACGCTGGCCCTGATGAAACCTACGGCGATTCTCGTCAACACGGCTCGGGGCGAATTGATCGACGAAGACGATCTTCTCAACGCCTTGAAATCGGGCGTGATCCTCGGAGCGGGTCTGGACGCCCACACTCAGGAACCGCCGAATGTGAAAAAATACGAAAATGTGCCCGGTCTTATCCTTTCGCCGCACATGGGTGCTTATACGACCGAAGCCCTTTACAATATGGCCATGGATTCCGCGACCGATTTGGTCGCCGTACTCGAAGGCCGGGAACCTTTGCATCGATTGGTGTAGTCCCGCGGTTGCCGATTGCCGTTCGTAACAGAATTTTTTGCACGAAATAATTGCCATGATGATCGCCTCGACAAAAGAATACCTTCAAACGCCCTGCGGTGTGAAGATCGACATGCGAACCGGGGAGCTCGACGATCCGGATAATGCCTACGACCGTCTCCTGAGCCAGATGTACACGATGTACGAAGATCGGGTCGCGGCCGAGAAAATGCTTGCCGATAATCCCGTGATTTATCGAGTGTACGAAAAAAAGCTGCCTGAACTGTCCGGCGAATTGCAGTGGTGCATGAGCGTGACCATGCCCGGCAAAGTCGGTCGGGAGTATTACATGACCAAGGGTCATTTTCACGCCGTGCGAGATACCGCCGAGGTGTATCTCTGTGTGGGCGGCGAAGGTTACATGCTCATGGAAACCGAAGACGGGCAGGTCGACGCCAAACGCATGGAGTCGAACATCTGTGTTTACGTTCCCGCCGGTTGGGCGCACCGAAGCGTCAATACGGGCAATGATCCGCTGATCTCCTTCTGTGTTTATCCGGGGCACGCCGGTCATGATTATGGCTCGATTGAAACCGCCGGATTCCGCAAGCGTATCGTCGAAATCGATGGCAAACCGGTGATTATCGACAGGGAATAAATCCCAGCGCGGCTGGGCCGTCCTTCGAGCTTCCGCTCGTCGTAAATACCCGCGAAACAGTCGCTTCGCTTCCGGTCTCGCTAAGCATCGTGAAAAACAACAACGATCTTTGAGGTTAGTAATACAGCGAAAATCATGACCGCCTTTATCCGTACCGTTTTGGGCGACGTTTCCCCCGATCGATTGGGCGTGACGCAACCCCATGAGCACACGGTCATTTTACCGGGCCCCAGCAGCCGGGTTAACGCATCGCTGTTGCTCGATTCCTCTTCGGCCGCGATTGCCGAACTTTCGGAATACAAAGCCGCAGGCGGCTCGGCCTTGGTCGATGCGCAGCCCATCGGCGTGGAGCGGTCTCCGAATTTAATGCGGCAAATCTCAGAGCAAAGCGGTGTGACGATCATTGCCGCAACGGGGTTTCACCGGGACTGCTTTTACCCTGATGACCATTTTCTTCGCTCGGAAACCACAGAACAACTTGGCGAGCGGCTTATTCGGGAAATTGAAGTCGGTATGATGAACGATTCCAGTGATGAGGAAACGACCGTCAAGGCGGGCGTGGCCAAGTTTACGAGCGAATATCATTTTATCCCGCCGTTGGCCCGAAAGGCGTGTGAAGCGACCGCAATGGCGCACCGGAAAACGGGTGTACCCATCTTGACGCATACGGAGCGGGGAACCTGCGGACTGGAGCAAGTCGAGCTGGCCCGATCGTTTGGCGTGGAACCATCGGCGATGATCCTATGTCATCTCGACCGGAACCCGGACCGTTTTTTGCACCGTGACATCGCCCAAACAGGGGCTTTTCTTGTTTACGATGGCATTGCGAGAACGAAATACTGGCCCGACTCGGTGATTATCGACCTGATTCTCGCCATGCTCGAAGCCGGCTTCGGTGATCGAATCATGCTTGCAATGGACGTTGCCACGCGCTCGATCTGGCGGCATTACGGCGGTGGACCGGGCCTGGATTACCTGCTCCGACATTTTATTCCACGTCTCCGTTCGGCAGGGGCGACCGAGTCCGATGTGACCCGGTTTCTCGTCGACAATCCGGCCCGGGCTCTGGCGTTTCGCGGCGTTTAGCCACGTAACATCGCCGGTTCAACTGCAATTCTGCCTACGGCGGCATCGTTATTCGGAGCGTTCGGCTCCTTCTTCATAACTCTTCAGTTAAAAATGTCCGCAATTCGGCGGGTTTGTTT
>JBEBTM010000422.1:0-4310 GCA_040393745.1 Thermogutta terrifontis
CGGGACTCGTCGCCCTTCTTGGAAATTTCCTTGCGGATGCCGCCGTTGATCGTGTTGAAGGGCGTCTTGCCGCCGATGTCGCAATATTGCTTGGCGAGGGCGGTTTCAAGAATTTCGCGGACGCCCATCGGCTTCCCGGCCTCCTGCAAAACGCGATGGGCCGCGCTGAGCGCCGACATTTGGCCCTTCGGTTTCGGGCCGAGATGCTTCGGTTGCTCGTCGGCTTCGAGGACAAGGACGCCGTCCTTGACGTGGTGCTTCCGGGTAAAGGTCGGATCGTCAAGGTCGCGCATCGTGCTGGTGGCCCGGCGTCCTTTCGGAATGATCGCGACGACTTTCGACTTGATGACCTCCCTGAGCGTCGCTTTTTTCCCGGTCGTTTTTTTCCTGCACCGGAGCCGCCTTCTCCTTTTTGGCTTCCTTTTCCGGCGTGACGTCCTTGACGAACCGGGCGGCGTCGGCGATGTTCATCTTCTTGCCCTTGGTCGTTTCGCAAATCCAGCAGCCGGTTTTTTTATTGACCGACTTGACCTTGACGACCGTGACGTTGCGACCGGCTTTGACTTCGTACAGATTTCCGATGATGATTGAATTGGCTTTCATGGTTTCGTTCTCCTTCGGTTTGGGTGTGGTGAAAGGTCTTGTTTTACAGAGTATTCTCGACATCCGACGAATTCCCTCGACCCATCGGATTGAAATTTACTCCTTCATTTCGCGAAAGCCATCGGGGTGTACGAAAAAAATCGAAAATATTTTGAACGCATTCCACACCGTCGTTGTCAGGAATCGATGTTTTCCTTTCGAGGAAACGCCGGTTCACAAGTCGCCGCCGATTCGTTTTGAGGCCGTCGCCGAACGATCCCGGCCTGAAGGTCGAGAATGACATAACGTAACAGCCGAACCGCGACGGGAATAATGTCCTGTTCGTAGAAGTCGCGCGGCCGTTTATCGCCTATCGCCACAATCTCCTGTTCGCAGACGTCCCCGGTATCGAGACCGGAGTCGGCCCAAAACCAGGTCGCGCCCGTGAACTTTTCCTCAAGATGATAGGCCCAGCGTATCGCGTCCCGGCCCCGGTGCCGTGGAAGCAGCGACGGATGAAAGATCAGCGTTCCGTGCCGGGGCTTTCGCAATTCCTCGTCCGAGAGCTTGATTTGCAGGAGCGGAGCGATGGCGACGTCGGCTTCAATCGGGTTCCAGACCAATCGACAACCGAGCCGAAACAATTCTTTTGCGCAACAGTCAACGATGGGGGCACCGTCGCCCTCCGTGTCGTAGCCGTTGCCATAACCGTAAATATAGACTCTCATTCTTCCTGAACTCCAACATATTTGAAGGCTTGGACGGCCCGGAAATGGCCGCCGTAACCGCAGGTCACTTTGGCGCCCGACTTTTTGAGCGAAGCGATGCTCCGCGTCTTGTCGTCGCCGTAAAGACTGCGTTTCGTGTTGATCCAGACCGGACGGCGTCGCAATGCTGAACACAACTGCGGATGCGACGTATGAAAAAACGTCGGCAGTTTATGACCGCACCGTCCGTTGCCGTCGAGATGATATTGACAGACCCATTCGAGTAAACGTACACCGATTCCCGCTCCCTGCCATTCGGGCATGACGACCAATCTCGTTGCGCGATAGGCTTTCGCCGTGAAGAAGGGGCAAACGACAAGATGAAAGGCAAGCTCCCCGTCAGCCAGTCCGACAAAGCATTCAGCGGCAGGCGGGAACGGAAGGTCTAAATAGTAATGCGGCTTAAAGTGAGGCCAGTAACTTTGGTTGACCTTGAAAATGTCGACGTTAATTCCTGGCCGTCGCCGAAGGCACCCCCTTGCGAACTTGCCCGTTCGCAAATCCAAGACCCAGTCGGGATTGACCCAGTCGAGGATATCGTAGTGGGGTGTGAGCAAAACGGCCTTGCCCTTGGGATTCGAGCGCCGCCACGCTTTTTGAAACGCTTGCGAACCAATGAGTGCGATACGCCGGTCGATAACGGACGTAAATTCATCGATGACGACCTGCTGCGGCTTCTCGCAAATCAAACGGGCCAATCCCGCACGAAATTGTTCGCCGTTGGACAAGACCCGGAAGGGCCGGAGCCAGGCCGGAACGTCACCGAGGCCCACGCTGGCGAGCGAGCCGGTCACCTCGTCGAACGATCCCGTAGGATCAATAGCGTCGACGATGGGCTTATCGTCGGGCCAGTTTTCACGATAATCGTGAATTTCCGTACAGTCGCCGAAAATCTTCTTCCCGATGGACGTCTTGCCACTTCCCGAAGGACCGACAACAACGCCGATGTTCCAGTCACCCGAAAGGTCGACGTCGACATCGAGATTGAAATTGCAGCCAGACTCGGCGTTGAACAGGCTCTTGACCCGCGCCGCCCGGTAGGAATCGAAATCGGCACACTGATGCCGAATCGATAATGTCGTCAAGCGGTCACAACCTTGCATCGATAATTCTCCTTTTTCAAGGCGTAGTAAACGGCCTCCTGATGCGCCTCGTCATCACAGAGGACAATCACGCCGTACTGCGGCGCGTAAGGTTTGGGGGCCGGTTTTTTCTTGACACCGGCCTCATCCTTCTCTTTTTTCTTCGCCATATTGCTCCTTTCTTATATTGATACGATAAAACTAAAATACGAGCGCCAAATCTTCCTGCTCAATCGGTCGTTCCAAAATCTCCGTGTCGAAAGCGGGCAACGCTTCCGGGAGAACAACAACATCGTCCGGCGCTCGCGGCGGGATACTGGACCAATCGAGATAAAGTTCGTGAACCTTTCCCTTTTCCGTTTCATTGCCGGGCCGTAAGGCGGCGACGGCGGCGTAGGCTGGGGCATGCTGCTCGAAGGACGTCTGATATTCCGTCATGAACGGGGAATACCAGACCGTCGCATCGGGCGGTCTGTCGGTATCGACCGGCGATTCGGAAGAATACCAGACGCCAAACAAACAATCCTCGACTTCGCTTTTCGCTGCCGACCACTGGATATTCGTTACGCCGTTTTGGACGGCAGACCGAATATTGTAAATCGTCGGAAGGGGTGAGATTTCGGAATCCGACCCCACGACGATGGTGCGAATCGACGTGTCGGCGGCGTCCTTCCAAAAGAGCGACGAGGTCAATACGGAGATTTCATATTCACCGTCGGGCAGGAAAACATCTTCCAAGACCGGATTCCCCGCATCGGCGCTGATAAAACCGAGTTCGGTCATTTCTTCCGTGAACAGATTTCGTGCCAAAATTCTCCAACCAGGCCGAACCAGCGATTGACGATAAATCGGCAAACCGGCAAACTCCTGGCGATTCGCGTCGAAAAGAATATTCTGCTTGGCGAGAAAATCGCAGGGTATCAAATCCCATCGGATGGGAACCCGCTCCCGATACAGCTTCAGGATGTCGTAACGAAATCGAAACTTCGTTGCCGGATTCAAGACGAGCAGTGAATCGAAGTGAAAAAGAAAACCTGTCCGCACGGCGACAATCAGATCGTGCTTCCAGCGAAACCTCGTTCGGCGCTGAACGCCCCAGGCGTCGACGGCATCGAAGATTTGCGGGATGCCGTTCTTTTGCCAAATGAAGAAATCGTAAGCGAACGAAAACGAAGCGCCGCATCGATAGCTGTCGGCTTCGAAAGTTTGCGGAATGCTCTCAAACTGCATCCCGCGAATGTCGAACAGGCCGTTGAAATGCTGGGAACCGGAATAGCTGTCACTGTCGAGCAGGGACAAAATGCTGTAAAACTGGAACGACTTCAAATCGTGCTGAAACGGCCAGCATTCGTATCGAAGGTCTGCAACGGTGTCGAACGGAAAAGTTTCTCCGGAACGCCGGAGCAGATTCAGGTCGTAACGGTTGCTGAGCGACTCGAAATATTTGTAATCGGCCATAATAATTAGCGCAACAGATGGCTCAATACCATGCAAAATTCAGGCTGCCCTCAATTCCCTCGCGGGCCTGCGTTCCGTCGATGATCGTTTGTTTGATCCAAATTCCGACGCTGCCGCCGCCGAGCAGGGACTCGACGATCAGACATTCGTCCTGCGAAGGATGGTGGCCGAAGACGACGCCTTCCGGGGCCGTGTTTTCGTTCGCCGGATCGCGAAAATAACCACCGGCCGCCGCGTTGACACCGATATCGAGGTCGCTGGTCGGCTCCACGGCGTCATTGTTGTACCAGTTTTGAGCCTGGACTCCGCGAAAGCCTCGTGTCGACGTGCCGTTGCCGGTATAAAGCAAGTTGCCGCCGGAGTAGACGTTGGATGTCGTACCGAAAATGGACGAGCCGGTGTATTTTTTCAGGTGCAGCGT
>JBEBTM010000423.1:0-4309 GCA_040393745.1 Thermogutta terrifontis
CTGCGGGTCGGGTCGGCCAGGTTTTCGGATTGGCTTCCATTCGCTTGAGAACTTCTTCAATGCCCTTTTCCAGTTGCGGGTCCCGGCCTTCCAGCATCGCTTTGGGCGGGTTGTCGACTTCAATGTCCGGTGTCACGCCCTCGCCTTCGATGATCCAGCTTCCATCCTTGCCGTTGGTCGCGATCAGCGGCACGTAGGCCAAACCGCCATCAAGCAGTTGCCCGCGGGGTGAAATGCCGACCACACCGCCCCAGCTTCGTTTGCCGATGAGCGGGCCCAATCCGGCGGCCCGGAAATAATGCGGGAAAATGTCCCCGTCACTGGCCGAGGTTTCGTTGATTAAGCAAACTTGGTGACCGTGGCGCGCGTTGCCGGGGTATGCTCTCGGCGTATCCGTCGTACCGCCGAAACGTGTACCGAGCAATTCCTGACCGAGCCGCATGATGATCCATTGCGAAATGTTGCCGCCGCCGTTGGATCGAACGTCCACGACGAGCCCTTCCTTGCGGATTTGCGGGTAATACCATTTCAGGAATTCGTAAGCGCCGTCCGCTCCCATGTCGGGCACATGCAGGTAACCGACGCGGCCGTCTGTCGCTTTTTCAACACGTTCACGGCAATCGAGTACGAAATCGAGGTACTGAAGGTTGCTTTCCGACGTGATTGGCACATAGGTTGTTTTCCAACTGCCCTTCAAGGTCGGTTTGTCGTTAAGGGTAAGTGTGACCGGGTCGGTCCGGTGCCGGAGCAATCGGTACGGATTCTCATCGCCGGTGAGCGGGAGACCGTCGATGGCCAGGACAAAGTCGCCGACCTTCGCTTTCACGCCAAGTTCCGTGAGCGGGCTACGGTATTTCGGCTCTTCGTTTTCGCCACGGAAAATCTTCGAGATCTTGTAACGGTTCGAAGCGGCGTCCAGTTCGAACCGGCAGCCGGGCAGGCCCGATCGGGGCCTCGCCGGTTGGAAGAAATCACCGCCTTGGATGTAGGCGTGGCCGACGTTGAGTTCGCCGATCATTTCCGAGATGACGTAATTCAAATCGCTCCGGTGGGCGACATGCGGAAGCAGTTCGCGGTACTGCCGACCGATGGCGTCCCAGTCGTAACCGTGCATATTTCGCACGTAAAAAAAGTCCCGGAATTTGCGCCAGGCTTCTTCGTAGATTTCGGCCCATTCCTGGGCGGGGATCCGATCGACGTAAAGATTGTTCGTTTTCACGTCCGTGATCTTCACGCCCGGTTTCGGCTCGCAAAGTTTGTAAGCGCCGCCGGTACGATAGACGTATTTCAGGCCGTCGGGCGCGAGGGAATAATTGTCGACGTTTTCAATGAGCTGGTATTCCTTGCGGTCCTTGAGATCGTAAAGCATCAAGCGAGGTTTCCGTTCGGGATCCCGGCCGTAGAACGACGCGTCCCGCTTGAGGTAGAGCAGGGTCTTGTCCCCGGCGGTGAGGTCGCCGTAGTTTTCAAAGGGAACGGGAACCCGGCAAACGCGGTCGGTCAGTCCGTTCCAGTCGATTTTCGTGGGAGTTTTTTGGGCCGGCTTAGCCTCATCGTCTTTTTTCTCGTCCGATTTCTTTTCCTCGGGTTTTGCTCCCGGAGCCGGTTCGGCGTCATCAAATTGCGGTCCGAACGGATGGGGGACGTCCGCTCTCAGGGCCATGGCGAATACGCCCGTGTCCCGGTTTCCGGCGAAGTTCCATTCCATCGTACTGTGCTGCGGTGCGAATTCACGCCTGGACAGATAATAGAGGAAGTTTCCCGCAGGATCCCAAGCGGGATTGCGAGCGTCAAAAAGCGGGTCCGTGACCGTGCGGGCGATTTTCGTGGATTGTTCCCAAAGAGTCAATTGACCGTAACCTTCGGGGCCGTATAGCGTGTAAGCGATGAATTCGCCGCACGGTGAAAATTGCCCCACGGGCGTACCGCCGTGCAGGGCCTTGACCACTTCGACGGGAACGCCTTTCTTGTAATGCTCCGTGTCCTTCAGGGCAACGAGATACAGTTTCGAATCGCAGTGGCTCACGCAGACAAACCGGCCGCACGGCGAGTAGCGGAGGTTGTCGAGCTGGCCCTTGAAGCTGTCGGTGAGCTGGACGGGTTCCTTTTCGCCTTTGGCATCCAAGAGGTAAATCTGGTCTTCGCCGGTTGCATCGGACAGGTAGGCGATTGTTTTGCCGTCTTTCGACCAGGCGGGGCAGCGTTCATGGGCATTGCTGGTATTCGTGAGATTGCGGACGAAACCCTTGTCAATCGGCACGGTAAACAGGTCGCCCCGGGCGATCATGGCAATCCGCTTTCCGCCGGGGGCCGCGGCGTAAAACTCGATGTTGCCGCTCGCGCCGACCCGGGACGGCCGCATGGCAAGCCCGTCGTGGGGAACCCGAATCTTGATCTTGGTGAACCGTTCGGCGTCTTCGGCGGCTTTCGTGTCGTAAACGACCAGTTCACCACCGAGTTCATAAACGATTTGGCCGCTTTTCTTGTCTCCGGACGACCAGCGAACGTCCCATTGACGTTCATCGGTGCACTGCGTGATATTTTCCGTGGCGATGTCGTATTCATACAGGTTCATCGTGCCGTTGCGGTCCGAGGTGAAGAAGATTTTCTCTCCAATCCAGATCGGTTCGCGTTCGGTCCGACGGTCGTTGTCGAGGCGTTTGTTTTCCTTGGTTTCCAGGTCGAAAATCACGAGATATTGGGCCCAGCCGCCTTCATAGCGTTTCCAGCTTCGGAAATCCCGAAACAGGGGCGAGTAGACGATTTTCGAGCCGTCGGGCGAGAAATTGCCCGCCCCGGCCGTGGGCATTCCAACCTTTTCGGGCATGCCGCCTTTGAATGGAACCGTATACAGGGTACCGAGTTCAGTCACCGAATTGGCGTCCCGAACCGAGCGAAAGAGGATGTTTTTGCCGTCGGGGGTCCAACCATAGACGATGTTGTCGTAGCCGCGGCGAGGCGGGTAAGGTCCGCCGGCGGGATAGAAGGTTAACTGCCGAGGCATGCCGCCTGTGACCGGAATGACGTAAACCTGTTCGTCGCCGTCATATTGACCTGTGAAGGCGATCCACTTTCCATCGGGGGAAAACCGAGGGAATACCTCCTGCCCTTCGTGGGCCGTGAGCCGAACGGCGGTGCCCCCTTTGGAGGAAACTTTCCAAAGATCGCCGCCATGGCAGAAGACGATGGTTTTTCCATGAATGTCGGGATAACGGAGCAGTTTCGTACCCTCGTCCTTCGGTGCGGCAATCGCTGCAAGTCCAAATAGTGCAGTGAGTAAGGCCGTAAAAATAGTTCGTGTAAGCATGGCAAAATCTCAATGGTCTCGGTAGTGGATGGCAAACGAAAAACGCCACAAGGCAAGCCTATTTATCCTATTTTATCACATTCTGGCGGAATTTGCCAGATCTTCAGGAAAAAGAACGGTGCAGGGGTGAACTCGTCTGTGATGACCGCGCCAATTTGGACAACGGTGTCGATCCCGCCCGATCGTTTTTGTGCCTTCCCTTTCCGCTCCTCCGTGTTATAATTAACTGGGTCGATTTAGCTTCCACGGAATGTTGTTTGATGAAATCTTATGCGGGTCATCGAAATTTACCAATCTCAGCAGGGCGAGGGACTCTGGACGGGGAGGAACAGCGTTTTTCTCCGGGTTCTCGGGTGTTCTCTGCGCTGCCGTTATTGTGATACGGCCTATGCCCGATTCAATCGTTTCGACGAAAACCCCGATATTGGCGTTGACCTGTCGCCGGAAGAAATCGTCGGTCGCGTTTTGCTTTTGGACCTGCCGAACGTTGTCATTACGGGCGGCGAACCCATGGAATCGCCGGAAATCGTTGAACTCACGCAATTCCTGCATGATTTTGATTACGGCATCACGATTGAAACGGCTGGAATCGTCGATTTGCCGGTCCTGTGCGATTTGATGTCGATCAGCCCGAAAATGAGCAATTCCACCCCCAGGGCCGGCGACTCCGAATCCTTGCGGCAACACGAGCAGCATCGTTATCGCCCCGAGATCGTTCAGAGGCTCATCCGTCGATACGATTACCAGCTCAAATTCGTTGTCGACAATCCGGAAGATGTTCGTGAAGTCGATGAATATGTCGCCCGGCTCGACGGCGTCAATCCGGATCGCGTGCTCTTGATGCCGCAAGCCGTGGACGTGGAAACCATGGTCCAGAAAGCCGAATGGATCGTGCCGACCTGTGAGGAGCGAGGCTACCGCTACTGCCCTCGAATGCAAATCGTCTGGTCCGGTCATAAACCGCGAACGTGATTTTTCAAAAAAAATCTTGAAAATCGACGC
>JBEBTM010000424.1:0-4291 GCA_040393745.1 Thermogutta terrifontis
TTCTATATAGACTTATACGACTCGGTTTATTTCGGTTGTATGAGGGCTCATAATGAAAGTAACCAAAATCATTCAAATCAGATAAACACCCGTAATAGGTACTTGATGATTCATTCTCCCTCAATGAAAGTCAAAATCCATTTTATTTTCAGCAACAGTTTTCTGATAATGATGGATACACCCTTCAATTTATTGATATGTCACTTAATGAGATAATTAAGTACACTAAGAAAAAAAATGGGAAATCTTTAATAAACAAATCCCATATACCTTTCAATTATTTAAACCGATTTCATACTCTTCTTACTTTTGAAGATGGTTCAATATTCTTTGCATATCTTGGCAAAAAATCATCGGAAGGCAGATACTTATTTGAAAATAATCACACACATTGGATTCCTTTTTTATCTGTTCCAAATGTTCAAAAAGTTCCGAAAAATAAATTAGCCTTTTTTAATTACTCGAAACCTAGAATCAATGTCAAAAAAAATCTGATAGGCTCTTCACTTAGAAACTTCAAGACTGTCGAATTTTTTAATGAAAATGGTAAATTGTACCATTCCTCTGGGTTTAACGTCCCACCAATTTCAATTAATGATTTTCTAGAAGGAACAAATATTATCTATTACAATTCATCATATGCTACCAAAAATAATTATTACACAATGTGTGTAAATGACAACCAACAAAATTATGCAGACAATATAGGTTCAATGGAATTTCAGATTTTTGATTGGCAAGGAGAAATGTTAGAAATTTTCAAACTCGACAGAATGCATCTCGGAGAGTTTGCAATTGATGAAGAGAATCAAGCCATTTACACCATTTCTTTCGTTAAGGAAGATAACGAATTTCCTATAATTAAATACAAATTCCAAACAAATGAAAAATAACAGTTTACTCCTCTACCTTTCTATCTCTATAACATTAATACTGAGTATCCTTCTTATAGTTTTAGTAAACAATTCCAATAAGTACAGGAACACAATCAAAGTGCTAAGAAATGAAATTGCGGATTCTGAAGGTAAAACACAAAAACTCAAGGAGCTAAATTCCCTGTCTTATTCAGCCAACAACATAATTCGCAACAATAAAATCGATTCAAGTTTTATTAAGGAAATATTAAAGTACAAATCAAATTCAAAGAAAAAAGTTCTTGTTTTCAGAATTCATGAAAATGATTGCAATGAATGTGTAAACTTTTCTTTGACAATAATTAAAAAGCTAAAAAAAGAAAAGAACTTTGAAGTGTTGCTTTTACCCAATTATAAAGACCTCAAAAGATTCGATAATGAATATGGTTCTACGGAATATGGTATTTTACCGATTTCAGATTTTGGACTTGATTTAACAGGAGTTAGCAAGCCATATCTATTTATAGTTGATGAAAATTTTAAAGTCAGTTCAGTTTTTTTTCCAAATTATCTATTTATGGACCAGCTAGAACAATACCTAAAAAATGTATAAAAGAACAAAATTTATTTTATTGATAATTTTGTTACCGATCTTGGCTTTTAATCAAGAAAAAATAGCTTTGTCTGGGAGAGTATTGGAAGGCCTAACTCATAATAGGATGGAAAATGTACAAATTGAAAGGGTTGATAAAAACCATTTTGAATTAATTGGGACAACGGATTCATTAGGTATTTTCAAAATTAGATTTCCTCTTAAATCAAAATTGAGGTTTCGATACTCTGGATATTATGATAAAATTATTGACTCTGATAAATTCAATGCCAATGAATTGATAACCATTCATATGAATAGTATGGGTGGAAAAATTGACACAGTGTCTGTTAAAATAGATTATAAAATCAAAACAGAAGTCGATAGATTGGTTTATATTGCCAAAAATGATGTTAATTCGGCCAGAAGCAATGGCCTTGAAATTATGTCCAAGCTCCCATTATTGGAGGTCCTAAGCAATGACAAGATTTATTTTAATGGAAAAGAAAATTATACAATCTTGGTAAATGGAAAAAAAAATTTAGCAGCATCCACAAACTTGTCCGCATATCTTGAATCCTTAAATGGGGACCAGATAAAAAGAATTGAATTGATAAATTCCTCTTCTGCTAAATACGACGCGGAAGGATCAGGTCAGGTAATCAACATTATTCTTGCGGATCCACCAATGAACGGTTATAACTTATCTACCTCATTTAGGGCACAATCATTAGGATTTGTATCCGGGTCAATCAATGCTGACATAAGGCATAAATTTGTTCAATTAGGAATTTACATTAACAATTCACTTCAAGAATTCCCTTATTCAAAAAGTCGCAGAACTGTTCATAATGATAGTGAATTAATACACTTGAATTCTAGTTTCAAAAACAAATTCATAACTCAAAATTACGGTTTCGACGCTACCTTAAAATTGGATTCACTAAATACATTAGGTTTTAATTCTGGCCTGAATTATTCTAAGTTTAACAGTATTTTTCACCAAGAAATTTCAAATTTACAAAACACCCGTAAAGAAGATGATAAGAACTCAAAATTAATAGGAATCAATTATCAGCATAATTTTAAATATAAAAAAGACAAATATTATTTTGTCGCTTATCAATTCAGAAACAATTCAGAACATCTAAAAAACTTTTTTGAAAATTCTTTACAAAATATCAATTCAAGTGAATTTAAGGAACATAGCACGCAATTTGATTTTGCTATTCCACGGTTTATTTCAAAAATAGATATTGAATTTGGAACAAAAATGATCTTCAGAACTAATGCCGCGAACGGTTTAGATTATTTATCGAATGATAACTTTGTCCGAAGGCTGGATCATAATCAAAACATCTATGCAACCTACATCAGTTCTCTTTTTTCAATAAATAATTTTTCTGTAAAGGCTGGGTTAAGATCAGAGAACACTTTTGTAAAACAGAATAATAGAGAGAATACCGAAGATATCAATATACTAGATAAAAAATACATGAATATTCTACCATCTATCAATGCATTATATAGGTTTTCTAGAAATAGAACTATTTCAACATCTTTTAACATTCAAATCAGCAGGCCATCAATATTTCAATTAAACCCTGCTAAGGAAGTTTATGACAATAACAGCTATATAATAGGAAATCCTGACCTTCAACCTGTAAAAAATCACAATTTTGAATTTGCTTTCAGTAAATTTCATAAATTCAATTATCGTATAGCCTACCGTCTTTCTTATAGCCAAGATGAAATTCAGTCTATTGTTAAACTTCTTGATTCTAATATCTTTGAATACACATATGGAAACATTTCTGGCGGATTGGAAAATGAAATAAATCTGTACGCTTCAAAAAGTTTTTTAAAGGACAAATTAGACATTTCCCTTAATTCGAGGGTAACAAAAGTTAATTTAATGGGCTATATTAATACATCCTTGGTAAATAAAAGCAATGTAGTTTTTGGAATAAACTCAAATGGAGGATTTAACTTCCCTAATGGGCATAGGATTTCTTATTATATTAACCTTGTATCACCTAGGATTACTCTACAAAGTAAAAGTACAATGTTTTTAAGTAGTTCAATTGGTTACAGTAAAACTTTTAAAAGTAATTTAAGGTTGAATTTTACGATTTACAATCCTTTCCAAGCCAATTTAGAGCAGAAAACTTCTTACAAAATGAATTCAGGTCAAATCCAGACTTTTAGAACAATTGTTCCTTACAGAAATTTTGAGCTCAGATTGACTTATTCTCTTAAGAAGCTAAAAAGACAAATTAACGGAACTGATAAATCTATAGAAAATAACGATCTAAATAATATTAAAATATAATCTATTGAGGTTTATGTTTAAATTTATTGTATTATAACTCAATACTCAAAGGTGTAGACGTTTCAATTTCATGCTTTTTCTCGAATAGTATGATAATTTCTTTTCAAACTGCAATAATATCAGACGAGGGGGCCATATTGGAGTTCCATGGCCAGAAGCACTATGCTGAATTTGTTATTGATTTATCATAACAAAAAGATATACGATTCAATCTCAATAAAATAATCATCTATAATCCAGCCTGACATTAGAATTTAAAAGTGAAGGGTTTACGTTGAAATCTATGAAATCTAGAACAGTAGGGCTGTCTTTATATTGGGCATATGAAGTTTTGATTTCTATTTTATAGAAAAAAATCTCCAATTGCATTTTATTCCAAATATTAACCAATAACCGAAAAGATTATTTTATTGGGAATTAAATAGCTGTTACAAAATAACATTTTTAAACCTATTTAATTAAATCATAAAATGGAGAATTTATTTATTTTTTCCTTTTTAAGTTTTCTGAAAC
>JBEBTM010000425.1:0-4272 GCA_040393745.1 Thermogutta terrifontis
TTCGGCCTGATACATTGTCGCCGGTGAAGATATGAAACACCTGCAAATATACGCTTTACTTATCCATGTACTGCTGTGTAGCCTTGTGGGATGTACAAAAACGACCTACAGAAACACGACATTCGGTTGCGGCGCACAAGTGGATGGTGTCGACTACAGCGCCAATGGCATGGTAAGATTAGCGAATGATGGAAGAGTCGCTCTTTCCGCGATGCTGGTCTTTAAAAGCTTGGAACCGATGCACGGTTCGATAGGAATTGAGTCACGTGACGAAACGGACCCGGGCAAAATCCTCGTTCATACTGGTAAAGGGAACAAACCCATCCAATTGAATGACCCGAAATGCCATACCGTCTATTTTTTAAAAGATCGTAGAATCCTTTTTTCGAAAACTTATGCGGAACTCGGAATCGATACATCGAAACCTTTTCCGGGCGACTTTATTGAAACGAATTTGCAGCCGATTCTCGAAAAGATGATCCGAGAGAACGTGACGAACGGTGAAATAAAAACCGAAGAAGTGAACCAATGACGATATTCCGTTACAACGTACACTTCTCCGCCGATGGCGTGGAGGATTGGCGTTTCGATTCGAAGGCGTTTGATGAAATCACGAAAAATCGAATGGCCCGTCTGAATTTCCCCCCAACGAATTTATGAAACATTTGAAAAACAACATGAAACACCAATTCCGTTAAGCCGAGCGCACAGACGTTCGGTGACGGAACCCCAAAATAGCCAAACCAAACCCATAAACTTCAACCAACCCTACGTACTCATGCAAGTTCAAAACATCGATAAAAATTTCCTCAACTGGGCCATTTCCGGGGGGGACGAACCCGAACCGAAGTGCAATTGCGGTTGTGACGGCAAGAGCGTCGAAACCTGGAAAGCCAAAATGACCGAGCTTCGCCGTGAGTCCGTCCAAAAGCCGACCATCTTCATCGGAATGGGAACCTGCGGACTCGGGGCCGGTTCGAATTTCACGCTCGAAGCCATCAAAAAATACCTGTCCGAAAAGAACGTCGACGCCGACATCATCGAAGTCGGCTGTATCGGCCTTTGTGCCGCCGAACCCTTGGTCGACATCCAGCTCCCCGGCCGGACCCGCCTCATGTTCCAGACCGTGACCCAGGACAAGGTCCTGCAGATCATGGACGCCGTTTTCGCCGTCGGTGCTCCCGTGGAAACCCTGCCGGGCGAACTCCTTCTCGGGCAATTTCGCAACAAGAACGCGCAGCCCTGGGACGGCGTCAAATTCCAGGACGAACATCCCTTCTTCGGCCCGCAAACCCGCGTCGTTCTCGCCAACTGCGGCGTGATCGAACCGACCAAACTCGAAGAATACCTCGCCTGGGGCGGCTACCAGGGGCTCAAAAAAATCCTCGGGGGAAACGATTCTTCCCCCATGGACCCGGTCGACGTTTGTAAGGAAGTCGAAAAATCCGGCCTGCGCGGTCGGGGCGGTGGCGGCTTTCCCACGGGCATGAAATGGAAATTCGCCCGAAACAACGACGATCCGCAGCGTTACCTTGTCTGCAACGCCGACGAAGGCGACCCCGGTGCGTTTATGGACCGCGCGGTCATCGAAGGCGACCCGCACCGTTTGCTCGAAGGCATGGCCATCGCCGCCTACGGCATCGGGGCCAACAAAGCGTACATTTATATCCGGGCCGAGTACCCGCTGGCCATCCAGCGGCTCGAACAATCCATTGCCGACGCCGAAGCGAACAATCTACTCGGCGACAGAATCCTGGGCACCGATTTTTCGCTCAAGATGATCATCAAGAAAGGCGCGGGCGCTTTCGTTTGCGGTGAAGAGACGGCCTTGATTCACAGCATCGAAGGCAAACGGGGCATGCCGCGTCCGAGACCGCCGTTCCCGGCCGTTTCCGGCCTGTTCGGCCATCCGACGATCATTAACAACGTCGAAACGCTGGCCAACGTGCCGTCCATCATGAAGAACGGCGCGGACTGGTTCAACTCGATGGGCACCGAAGGCAGCCGGGGGACGAAAGTCTTCGCCCTGTCCGGCAAGGTTTCCCGTACGGGATTGGTCGAAGTCGTCATGGGAACTTCGCTCCGGAAAGTCGTCTTCAATATCGGCGGCGGAATCGCGGGCGGCAAAGCATACAAGGCCGTGCAAATCGGCGGTCCGTCCGGCGGTTGCATCCCGGAGTCGCACCTCGACATCGAAATCGATTACGAGTCGCTCAAAACGGTCGGCGCGATGATGGGTTCCGGCGGCCTGGTCGTGATGGACGAGGATAACTGCATGGTCGACGTGGCCAAGTTCTTCATGGACTTCATCCAGAGGGAAAGCTGCGGCAAATGCATCCCGTGCCGTGAAGGAACCCGGCGGATGCTGGAAACGCTGACCCGGATCACCCGGGGACGCCGTCACGAAACGGCCCGGCAGTCGCTGACTCGATTCCAGAGCGTGGTGTACCTGGAAAACCTGGCCGAGGTGATCCGGGACACATCGCTCTGCGGCCTCGGTCAAACGGCCCCGAATCCGGTGCTGTCCACGCTCCGCTGGTTCCGACACGAATACGAAGCCCACGTTTACGACCGTTGCTGTCCCGCGAAGGCCTGCACGGACTTGATTTCGTACAAAATATCGGACAAGTGCACCGGTTGCACTTTGTGTGCAAAAAAATGCCCGGCCGACGCGATCGTCGGCAAGGTCAAGGAAACGCACCACATCGTGACCGACAAATGCATCGGCTGCGGCGCCTGCGCCGACTCCTGCCGCTTCGGGGCTATCGAAAAGGTTTGAGTCCGTAGCCGGACGGCCTGACCGACCGTTCATTTTGAAAACCCGCTCCCGTTGGTCGCTGATCGACAAGAGCGAAGTTAAGTAAAAAACAACGAAATACTAGCCGGGAACGGTGTTCCCGGACCAGGGACGTGGTCTTTGGCTCGTTGAGTGAAAGGAAAATCATGGAACCGGAAATGTTCGCCGTCATCGCTTTCGCCGTTTTTTTCTTGGTGTGTTTCATCAGGTTTTTTTTCACGGCGAGAAACCTGTCTGTGACGATGGGATTAAATGTCACGCCGATTTCGACGGAGGATTTTCAACGACTGTTGGAAAAAGAGGAATCCCCGACGGTATTTTACACGAAAATCCCATTCGGTGGCTATTATTATTTCGCAACGGTCGGACAAGATCGCATTTGTACGAGATCGAAACAAGAACTCGGCTTTCCGGCAAAATGCGATTTGATTCCATTGAAACGGATTTAAGAGGTAAACATTAAACCCATGTCGACGCAATTTGAATTTACGACTTCGTCAAATGGCGTGATTTCCGTGTTCGGGAAAGTATTCGTGTTTTTATCGATCCTTTTCATGGGATCGACTTTCGTATCGGCGCAAAAGGTCGACTTCATGAAAATGATGCGATCCGACATCAATCGTCGCTACCATAAAAGCGAGAACCGGGTTCGATATTGGTCGAGATGGAACGGTCTCGGAGCCAGCGTTTCCGTGATGCCGCTTTGGTACGACGAAGGTTTCCGGCAGGAACTCGGAATTACGGAAGACCAGCATGCCCAGATTGATTTCATGTATTCCAAAAATGGAACCATGGGCCACTGGTATCGGACAAAAGCGAAGACCAACCCGGAGTTGGCGGCAGTTTTGGAGGAAAGCGACAGGCTTAACAAAAGTTTAAGGACGGACGATCCTTATGGACTGAAGTTGTCTGAAGAGGACAAGCAGGCCATCATTGCTAATTCGGAAAAGGGAAGCAATATTTATTACCTTGAAACCCAGAAAGACATTGAAAATCTGCTGACGCCGGAGCAGATGCAAAAAGTTCGGGAATCCGAATTGGCCCTGATGTCGGAAATGCCGATTTTGAATCCGTCGATGTTTGAGTCGCTCGGTTTGACGGACGGGCAGAAAGCGCAAATGGATGCGATCAAAAAAGCATTGGAGCCTGAATTCGGAAAGATCGTCGAAGAACTGGTCGACTTGCAGGATGAACTTCAGGAATTGAAATTCGATCTGTTCGAGAAGGTCGGCATCAAGTTCGATCAAAATGGCAGGCCCGTAGATGAAGACGGAAAGCGGATCGAAGGCGATCCGGAAAAAATGAAGAAAAAGATGGAAGCCTTAGAAGCGGAACTGGCCAAGAATGATAAAATGAAAGCCAGAGCCGAACGGATTTCGAAACGTGTCGGCGATTTTATGAACGATTTCAAGCTCAAAATGCTCGACGTTCTCACCGACGAACAGTTGGCGAAGATGCAAAGCATCATCGAGAAT
>JBEBTM010000426.1:0-4270 GCA_040393745.1 Thermogutta terrifontis
CGCCTGGACAATCATTACCGGCCCACCCAGAGCCCGGGGCGAAATGCCGCCGCCGAAAAGACGCTCCAGAAAACGGAGCACTGCAAAGGACGAATCAACCATCTTGTCCGTGCCCGCGATGAGGGCTTCGCCGAAATTGTCGATTTTCACGTCGGTCATTTCCGTATCGAACTTGAGTCCCCGGGTCATGTTGAACCGTTCTTTCGAGTCGACAATCGGCAAATCGAAGCTCTTGATCCCACCGCCGGGCAATTTCAGTTCGAGTCGAACGCGGACCGTTTTTTGGCTTTCACCGGCCGTCTTTTCCTTTTTGGTCAATGGTTTCGGTCGGGCGTCCTGGAGCAGGACATCGAAGATGTACGGCACATCGATCCTGTCGCCGATAGCCAGGAACTGGAAGCCGTCCTTGGTTTCCCTGGCGAATCTCGTTTTCGCACTGAACATCGCGTCGCCGTCCAGGAATGTTACTGTAACGATTTCACTGCCGGCGGAAATTTCCTGTTTTTCCGCTTCCGAATCCGGCAGCACGCCCGCGATCACGGGCAGCGTTTCCCAAGAGAATCCCAACGAGGTACTGCCCACGGGATCCTTCATCGACAGGCCGCTCAACATCGGCAAAATGCGAATCGGGGCCAATTCCACAGTGACCGTTTCTTCCTTGCCGTCCGGCTTTCTCACGCCGAGTTCAACCATCGTTTGATCTTCGTTGACCTTTTGCAAGATCATCTGCGGCAGTTTCAACGGATCGTACTGCGAGTCGCCGTCGACGCTGACGATAGTATCACCGACTTTGATGCCCTTCTTCTCGGCATCGCTACCTGGCAGAACCATCGTCACGGGCCCCGGCTGAAAGCGGACGCCGATTTCCTTCATGGGAATCGCGGGAACGGTTACCGTTACAGATTCGGAGCCGGGGAGATTTTCCCGCGCCATTTGATTCTGTGCGAAAACGCATTCGACCGGCTTGTCGAACCGGCGGAGGACGGCATTGAGATAGTCCGCATGCCGGGCGATTTCGGTTCCATCGACGGACCGAAGGATCAAACCTTGCCTGTTCAGGGCTTCCAAGGTTTCCTTCGAGTAATACTTTTTCACGGTGTCGTAAACCGGGGTCCAATCCTTTTCCGGTTTGATCGGATAGAGCAGTTCGAGCGTCGGTTTCGAGGTCACGCCCATCGACGGGGCCAGATCGTTTTCCCGCTTCCGGGGATAGACCGTGATTTCCAGTTTTTTCGTGCCGGAATCCGTGGGACGGTCAATGGAAAGATTCACGCCACTCTCGCCGCCGACCATTTTCATGTTCATGTCGGTGAAGACCCGGATAGGCTTGCCGTCGATGGCCGTGATGCGGTCGCCGACTTCCAGGCCGGCGATCCAAGCGGGCGAGCCGGGAATCACGCCACCCACCGAAGGAGCCGTGTCCTTGAAGCCGACCAGATAAGCGCCGGTCGCGCAAACGATGGCGAACAGGAAATTCATGATCACGCCCGCACAAATGATCGCCATGCGCTGCGGCACACTCTTGGCCAGATAGCTGTCGGGCGCGAAGATTTGCTCATTCAACTCCTCGACCGACCGGGTCGGCGCGGCATCTGTTTGCGCGGCCGTTTCCGGGGAAGAGGCCGTCGCCGTATCTCCGGCTCTTTGCGTCCCTTGTTCGGTTGTACCGGTAAGTTCCCGGGCTTCCTTCTCATCGATAAGACCGTCGACTTTCAAGGCTTTCACACCCGTCCATTCTTCGAGTTTTTCCTGTTCGGCTCCGGCTTGCTTAGCGCGTTCCATTTCTGCACGCAGTTCACCGGGATTGTCCTCCTGGCCGAGCATTTTGACGTAACCGCCCAAGGGAAAAACGCCCAAACCGTATTCGGTGTCGCCCCATTTGAATTTGAAGAATTTGAGCCCCCAGAAATCGAACCAGATATAGAACTTCTCGCAGCGCACCCCGCAAGCGCGGGCCACGATGAAATGACCGAATTCATGCACGATAATCAAGGCATTGATACCGAGGATCACGAGCAGAACGTTCAGCGAGATCGTGCCGACCGACGCGAGCGTCCAACCATCGGTGGCGGCGAAAAGTCCTATTTGAGCGAAATCCATCTTTCCGTCTCCTTTCTGGCCCAGGCGTCGAGTTCCAACAGGCGCTCGAGCGTGGGACGTTGTTCATATTGGTGATGCTCCAAAACAGAGCAGCAAACTCGAACGATGTCTTGAAATGCGAGCCGCTTTTCGAGAAACGCGGCCACGGCGGTTTCATTGGCGGCATTGACCACGGCCCCGGCCGTTCCGGCCACTTCGGCCACTTCGAGTCCCAAAGCCAGGGCTGGAAACCGCTCCATGTCCGGCGGGTAGAAGTCCAAGGTCAGGCATTTTTTCCAGTCCATCCGCTGGGCGGGCCCGTCGAAACGGTTCGGATAATTCAGGGCCAACTGGATCGGCAGTCGCATGTCCGGCAGGCCGAGCTGGGCCAACGTGGAACCGTCGACGAATTCGACCATGGAATGCACAATGGACTGCGGATGGATGACGACCTCGATTCTTCCTACGGGAATTTCGAAGAACCACCGGGCCTCGATGATTTCCAGGGCCTTGTTCATCAAGGTCGCGGAATCAATCGTGATTTTCCGACCCATCTCCCAAGTCGGGTGGGCCAAGGCATCTTTGACCGTCACCTTGGCAAGCTCTTCCAACGACCAGGTCCGGAAAGGCCCACCACTGGCCGTGAGGATGATTTTCTCATCAGCGTCGTTCATGGACGGCGAAACAACCGTTTCCGTTGCATCGGAATTCATGCGCCAACTTTGCAGGGCTTGCATGATCGCGCTGTGTTCGCTATCCACGGGAATGAGGCGTCCACCGGTTTTTCGGGCCAGTTCGGTGATGAGCGATGCGCCCATGACCAACGATTCCTTATTTGCCAAAGCCACGGTCTTACCGGCTTCCAAAGCATTCCAAGTGCTTGTTAATCCGGCACTTCCGACAATCGCCGAGAGCACGACATCAATTTCCGGCTTTTGCACCAATTCACACAAGGCTTCGTGACCGAAGAAAACCTCGATCCCCGGCGGTAAATCCTCCAATGGCGTCCGGTCCGCCTCGGGATCGGTCACAACAACCCATCGGGGTAGCGAGGTTTCCTGCCTCCAAGGAGCCGCTCCCGCGCCACTATCACCCTCAGAAGCGTGAATGCGTTCCGCCACGGAGCGAACCGCAAGCTGGCGAACCTGCTGGACGAGAATATCGGTACGCCTGTGGACGGCCAGCAGGGTCGCTTCGAGTCGGCCGTTCGATTCGGCAATGACTTCGAGCGAACTGCGTCCGATGCTCCCGCTGGAGCCCAGGACGGCAACACGTCTCGGTCGGGGTGATGGGGTCATGATTTTGCGAGTGTTGAACCACGCTTCGCGGCTAAAACGCAAGCGATTCGATACGATTTTTGGACAACGTCCCGGACATTATAAATGCTGGTTGTGCCGAAAGGAAGGACCGTGACGGCGAGGAGGGGAAAATGCCGTTATTCTATTTCAACATGGAAAATTTCCTCGATCGGTTTGCTGAAAATTTCGGCGAGTTTGAACGCCAAACCGAGCGATGGCGTGTACTTGCCTGATTCCATGGCAATGATCGTTTGCCGGCTCACGCCGGCTTTCTTGGCCAGTTCTTCCTGGGTCATTTCGCCGTGATCGAACCGAAGTCGGCGGACGGAATTCGTGATCTTCGTCAAAATCCGTGCTCCTTATCGGCCGTTTCGCCTTTATAGTACAAAAGGAGCAATGCCACGGAAGCCGTGAGCGCCGCGACGAAAACTCCACAAAGAAGTGGCACCCAAACCAAGTTCAGTGGAACCGTCTGGATTCCGAGAAAGGCGAACCGAGCCACCAAGGCCGAATTGACCGTGGCAATCACGGCAAACCCATTTGACATGCCGATGAGAAAAGCCCGCCGCAAAAAAGCAAGGTCCCGCTCATCGGTCATTTCTTTGCGAAAGACAACAAACCAAAAAACCGGCAGGAAACCGAGCAGGCCCATAAAACCGAAAGCTCCCTGGGCCCGTAGCGCGCCGAGAAACGGCATCATAGCGAAATACACTACGAGACATAATCCCAAGACGGCCAGGCAATACCACGCGGAAAAAATGTTTCGGTTCATCTTTGTTGCCTTTTCGAAAATAAATGTCAAGCAAGCTTTACTTATCGTATTTCATTAACGACAATTTGTCAAGCGGACTTTACATGTATTTATAAAATCGCACCGAGAAACTTGCAGCCTT
>JBEBTM010000427.1:0-4268 GCA_040393745.1 Thermogutta terrifontis
AAAACCGGTCCAATGGATTTGGCCGACGGCGTCTTTTCCGGCGGAAAACCGATGATCCAAACCAACCCATTTGCGGAGACGGGGTTTGCTTCACCTCGACGTCTGGGTAATACTCCAAAGTGGTTTCCCTTTTGGTTTCGAAAATCGACCTTAACTGCATGGAGGGCAGGCAATCGCCCGAAAACAAGAACAGGACGTTCAAACGATCGACGCGAGGCCGGCCCATACGGCGCTTTAAGAAGGATGCAAGGCATGACGCCCGGCATCCTTCTTTTTTTGCTTATCTAACCGAACGGCGTAGACGTCGGTGAGCTTGACGTACACCGCAAAACCCTCCATAATGGGCCCTTTGCATGATTCAACCCTGTCCCCTTTGATTCCGTGACCGATACTCAGGATTCCGTGATTATTTCCGTCAATCCCAAAGCCGGACGGCGTTCGCCGATGGTTCGGGCCGAGAAACTGCAAACGCTCCTGCGGGAAAAAGGTTTTGAAGTCGCCCTGCTCACGGATCTGACCGAAGTGGCCGAAAAGGCCAATGCCCTCCATGCCGAAGGCCGGCTCCGCGTTCTGGTCGGTGTCGGCGGCGACGGGACCGCGGCCACGCTGGTCAACCTGACCGCGCCTGGCACGCCCATCACGCTCCTTTCGGCGGGGACGGCCAACCTCCTTGCCAAGCATTTCCGGCTCGGAAGCAGCCCCGAGCGGCTGGCTGAGACCATCGCCCACGGCCGGGCGCTCACGCTGGATGCGGGTTTGGCGATTTCCGGTGAGGGCGATCAGCGGAAGGAGCGGCTTTTTCTCGTCATGATCAGTTGCGGGTTCGACGCCGACATCGTCGACGGCGTCCATGCCCGGCGGGAAGAACGTTACGCATCGGGCCACCGGCGCGGGGCTCATATTTCGTACTTTTCGTACACGAAACCGATTCTCAAATCGCTTTTCGGTTACCGCTTTTCGAAGATGAAAATCGAAAAGCGGGAAAACGACGCCTGGACGGAAGTTGAAGACCGGGCACGCTGGGCCTTCTTTTTCAACATGAACCGCTACGGTTGGGGCTTGCCGCTGGCACCGTATGCGAAGGAGCGGGACGGCCTGCTGGATCACGTTCTCTTCCGGGGCGGCACGGTCTTTCACGGCTGCTTGTATCTGCTTTTTGCGCAGATATTCAGCCTGCACCGTTTCTTTTCCTGGGCTCACATGGGCCAGGCGACACGCTACCGGATCACCTCGGACGCACCCGTACCCTTTCAACTCGACGGCGACCCCGGCGGAACGTTGCCGCTGGAAATTCAGGTCATCCCGGACCGCCTGACATTTCTCGTTCCGGAAAAGATCGCCCAAAAGTTCGGCCCGGCGTCCTAAACGCCGACGCTCCATTCAAATTCCCGGTATGCCGTCGCCGGAATTGCGGGTGCCCATGAGTCCCCATACGCCGAAATTGGACCGGCCCGTCACACGAAACGCCCCGTCGGGATTCGGCTTTTTGGTAACGGGATCATTTTGCCAATCGACCGTATCGGCGACGAACTTCACAGCCGCGTCGGCCATGGCCGTGTTCACGCCGCCTTTGTGCCAACCGGACGCCGTCATGATCGCCCGGGCCGGCTGGCCGTTGTCCGAACCCGCGATGCACGACGGAGCGTTCGGCGGTAACACGGTGACAAAGCCCGTATAAACCAGGGCTCCGTCGCCCCATCGCCGACCGCCCCAGTCGAGCTTGTCATCGCCGGTCGCATACTTGCCCGTCCGGAGACCGCGTTGGAAGCACAACCGGGCATCATCCTGAATACTCTCGGAGTACGAATAAGCGTTACAAATCGCATCCGATGCAACGACGATCCCCTGCCCGACCCTTTCCGGGTTCGTGGCGATGATCCGCTCGGAAGCCAGCAGCGTGTTCGACGTCCCGTCGGTGAAACTCGACAAGGGATTCCAAACGTTCACCGCGAAGGCGCCTCGATTGATCGCGTCGATTTGCCCTTCGCCGAAGCCCCGGTCGGGCCGGATTTCTTCGCCGGAATCCTCGTCTGTTTTCATTTCACTCAGGACATTGTACCCAAGTTTCGGCCCGGCGTCGTAAATTTTCATGCCGCCGTTATGGGGCGGAAAATCGCCGTAACAGAAACGATAATTGTTCCGGCCCTGCTCCCGAACGCCTCCGCTGCGTCCGCCTCCGTCCGAAGGACAAAGGAACAACGAAAGCCTTTCCTGAAAGGGCCCCAAACCTTCCCCGAACACTATCGAGTCGGACGCGTCCTGATTCATGTTGAAATGAAATCCTGCGCCCGTCAGATGCGTGTAAAGCGGCGGTTGTTCCATGTACGGCAACAGAGCCACGAAACCGCTCATGCGCCTCGAACCGTATAGCCGCGGTTCACTTTCGGCCGGGTTAAACGAGGCGTAATGAAAACAACCCGGCGGAAGGGTTTGGTACATGTCGTGATAGTTCTGGGCGGCCAAAGCGATCTGTTTGAGCATGCTGGTACAGGTCATCCGTCTCGCCGCTTCGCGAGATCTGCTCGTCGCCGGCAGGAAGAGCCCGATGAGAACGGCGATGACAACGATCACGACGCAAAGTTCCACGAGCGTGAAGGCGTGACAACGAAAAGAGCCCGATGTTTTCATGGCCGTTTCTCCCGGAAAAAAATGAAACGTTTAAGCGAGCGGGCAGACGTCGGAGGCCCGGCGGCAGCGTCATTCATTTTCCGTGATCAATCTTCCGTTGTCAAGACGCGAATGTCCAGTTCGTCCAGAGTGAGATCGTTTCGGGCGAGTTCTTCACGCAGTTCTTCCGTCGATTCCGAGAGGAGTCTGCCTGCGTGTTGCGTGGTCGCTTGAAACCGTACGGAAACATGGTCGTCGCGGAATTTCAGCCGGAGCGAGAGCGAACCCAGTCGTTCGCCGAGATGGAGTTTGATCCGGAAATTCCCGCCTTGCTGCGCCGCCGACCGGCATGCCGCGGCGATCCGTTTGACGAGCATGATCCGCTGACGCCGTTCTTCAGTCGGTGTTTCGTCCGTAGCGGGTCGAGGCGGCTGCGGCGTGAGCGAGACAAGTTCCGGGTCGGGTCGGGCTTCCTGCGGGGAAAGGTTCTTCAGGATTTCCCGGATCGTCTTGTCTATCGCGGCGTCTTCGGTCTCGGTTCGCCGCTCCTGCGCAGGATCATCGTTTTTTTCGTCCCGGAAAATCCGGGTCGGCAATATCTTTACTTCGGAAGCGGTTTCCTGTTGCGCGGCATGGTCCGAACCGGACCGCGGCGAACGTGGCGCCGTTTCCAGCGGTGTTTCCGGAGCAAAAACACCGAAAGTGAAATCGGCGTGAGTCCGCCTGTCCTTCTTTTTCGTTTCGGTTTCCTCTTTTTCCTTGAGCGAGCCTTTGCCGTTTTCGAATCGTCCGCCTGCACTGAAAACGGTCATCACGGCCATTGTGTTCGTTTGGCCCGCCGTGGGAATCGTCGATGCCTGGGGCGTCATGTGCTGGACGTTCATGCCAGGCTGCGCGACCATGCCCGGCGTGACGGGAAAAGCCTGAGATTGCGTCGTCCCCCCCTGTCCCGCGTGGATGTTTTGCACGCTTTGCGCCGGGAGCGGCGACGTTATATTCGTTGCGTTTAACAAGACCGGGGCGGAGACCGTGCCGGGCGGGCTTGAGATTTCCGTGATGCTGAAAGATTCGGAAAGACCGATGGAGACGTTCGAAAGAAGGAGATTTTTGTCGCGAATCGGCGTTTCATGTTTTTCGAGGTGAGTCTGTCTCGCTTCATCTCGGTTTTGCGTTTGATCCCTGTATTCGCCGTCGAGCCCCTCTTGTCGTATTTCCGTACGGTCCAACGATTTTCGCAGGGCCGCATCACTACCCGTTTCACGCGGGTTGTTGCGTTCACTGCCGAGCCGTTGTTCGGTTTGTTCCGAGTCCGTGGAACGCAGGCTTTCCTTGTCCGAACCGAGCAGGCCGTCCTTGTTCGATTCGAGTCCGGCAAAGGACCGTTGCACGGCTTTGGCGAAAGCCGCCTGCAAGGCGTTCATGGCGGCCGAATCGACGGTTTTTCCGCCATTGCCGGCGCTCGTTCCCGAGGAGACGGAAGGGTGGTTTTCAACTGACATTTTTCGTTACCCTGCGAGCGTTCGGGGTCGCTTATTTTTCATGATGGGTTACTCAAGTTTGTTTGCCTCGTCCCGGGCGTTTTTGATGGCGTCGACGAGCGGTTAGCCGTTGCCGATGCGCTGGAGCAAGTCGACGAGTTACTTCATTTCGGCATCGTCTTA
>JBEBTM010000428.1:0-4246 GCA_040393745.1 Thermogutta terrifontis
GGCCCCAACCGGGGGTCCACGACCGTGATCCAGCCGTAATGTTCCGTGCGGCCGTGACCGGGCGAAAAAGACGCGACGATTTTGTCCGAATTCTCCACGGGCTTCGCGTCGATCATCACCGTGTCGGGAACCAAATTACCGTAATAGGCCGCGTGCCGGGTTCCGTCGGGATTGACGGTCCAGAGATGGTGATAATGCACCTGCGACCGGTCGACGTACTCCCAGCGGGTGTACAGGATTTGCCCGTTGGGTAGCGGCCAGGGTGTGTTGTCCTGCTCGATATTGGCCGAGATTTCCAGCATATTCCCGCCGTCTGCGTCACAGCGGTGCAGCGTGGCCACGGGCGTGAGCCAACACTGGACCCAGCGCTTGGATCGGCTCGAACAGAAGACGATGTCGCCCGAGGCGGTGTAGCTGGGTTCGATGTCGTCCCAGTCGCCGGAGGTGATCTGCCGGAGATTCGAGCCGTCGACGTTGATTTCGTACAAATTGAAATGCCGTTTGCCTTCGGGGAGATACGAGAACAGGATTTTCCCGCCGTCGTAATGAAGCTGCGGGTCCCGGATCGTGCCTTTTTTGTCCTCGAAAATCGTCCGGACCTCGCCGGTATCGACGGTAAGAATATTCAGTTGGCTTCCGGCACCCAGAGGAAACGGGAAGTGATTCGCGTCGCCGGCGTAATAACCGAAGTTGGCGTACCAGTGTTCGTCCTCGCCAGGTTTTCGCACGACAAAGAGAATTTCGTTCACGTCCGCCATGGGGCCCGCACGGAATTCGGTTTTCAAATCACGCGGCGGTAACTGTTCCGGCGGAACCGGTTTGTCGCAAAGAACCAGGTAATCGTAAAAGAGCCAGCTTCCGTCGGAGAGCGTGATTTGCAGCCGGTTTCCACCTTGCTTCACGCAACCTTTGGGCAGCTCGATGACCGTGGGCCGAAAGAAACCTGTTTCCGTATTGGCGTCGAAGTTGAACCGGACGGGCTCGATGCCTCCGCTGGGCTGGCGGACGGGTTCGGCTTTTTGGCCGTTCACGTCGATGTGAATGAGCGACGGTTCCGTGGCGTGGTAAAAGGCGGCCCCGATGATGATGTACAAAGTTTCCTCATAATTCCGGGGGGCCTGAAATTCGATTTCGAACGTAAATTTGTGTCCGGCGTTTTTCATGTCCCGGGTGCTCAGGTGCATGATGGGCCAGTCGCGCGTCGGAGTTTGACCGACGACAAACCGATGGATGGGCCCCGTGGCGGCGACATGGTCTTCCCACTTGAACCATTTTCGGAATTCAAACGAGGCGGCGTCGGGCCGACCGATGCGGAAGATCGTATGTCCGCAGGGGGCAAAGGGATCGGCCTCCGAATCGGCCGCAACCGTAAAACCGGGCAGCAGGAACAAACCGAAGAGGACGCAGGCGAAGAATAATCTCGACATAATTCCGTCTCGCTTTGGGGATGGGAAAGAGGAAAGCAACGATGCACATTATACTGCAGGCAGCATAAAAAAACACTGTTTCGAGGAGGTTTTAAGTTTTCGGCATAGGGTTGCAGGATAGGGATGGGTAACCTAGAATGTCAGGGCGTTTACCCCTCCTCTATATTACTAACTCTCGGAATCGTGAATTTTATTCATGACAAGATCAGCAAAATCAGGAGCGAAGCGACTATTTTGCGGGTAACTCCGGCGAGCGGAAGCTCGGTTGCGATCCCGTCGCGATGGGACTCCATGCGGCCATTTTCCCTTGCTTTTGCGTTTGTCCTGATTTTCCTGCTCTGCTGCGGGGGCGTTCCCGGCTTTCGGGATGGGGCGCATTTCTACGGACCCTTACTGGAATTTCTGCAGCAAGAATTCTCGTCGGGCCGTTTCCCTCTCTGGAATCCTTACGAAAACCTGGGCCAGCCCTTTGCCGCGAATCCGACGAATCTCGTCTTCTATCCCCCGTTGCTCGTCTCACTCGGCCTTACCATCCTGACCGGCCAAGACGCCGTCACGGCCTACCGCTTCTTCATGCTCGGTCACGTCCTGCTGGCCATGGCGACCTGCTACCGGCTGGCTCGCTGCCGGCGGTGCGGTTCCGAGGCGGCGACTCTGGCCGCACTGGCCTACGCTTTGAGCGGAAGCGTTTTGTTCCAATGGCACAACGCGCCCTTTTTGATCGGGGCCGCCTGGTTTCCCGAAGCCTTGCGGCAAGCGGACCTTGCGATTCGAAAAGGCCGGGGTCGCGCGAAAAAGCCGATCGTCGGGCTTGCTGCCGTGCTGGCCCTGATGATTCTCGGCGGCGATGTCCAGGCGGCCTACCATGCGGGTCTGTGCTCGGTGGCTCTGGCCCTGTCCTATCGTTTCTCACCGCGTCGATTGCTCCGCTCCACCGGTCGGCTTTTTCTGGCGGGATTCTTGGCATTCGGATTCGCCGCGGTGCTCATTCTCCCGGCCATGGAACTTGCCACGCTTTCGGACCGCTCGCTTTCGAGCCACGCGGCCGTGGTTCTTCGGTATTCGGTCCCTCCATGGCGGTTGCTCGAATTCCTCTGGCCCGGCGCGGGAGGTTGGCAGTTTCCGGTCAACGCTCGCTGGTTTTCGGGGTTTTCGCCGGAATATGGCATCTGGACGCCCTCGCATTACATGGGCCTTTTCACGATCCCGCTGGCGCTCGCGGTCCTCGTTTCCCCGCGTTTTTACCGTAACCGGCAGTCTGTTGTGCTCGGCCTTCTCCTGCTGCTGTTCCTCCTTGCGGGGCTCGGTCACGGTTTTGGCGTGTACGAACAGCTTTACCGTTTTCTGCCCGGTTACGCCCTGTTCCGATATCCGGCCAAGTTGTTCACCGTAGTCAGTTTGCTGCTCGCAATCCTTGCCGGCTGGGGCTTCGATCACGTTTGGCATGATCCGAAAGCCCGTTGCCGCTTCGGTTTGGCGTTGATTTTGCTTCCGATGCTGGCGGGTATCGGGATTGTGTTGGCCTTCCAATTCGGCGGCAGTCGGGTTCCGCCTTGCCCGCTTTTCGGGCCGTACCAACCTGAGGCGGCATGGTTTGGTCTCAAGCTCTCCGCCGTGAGCGTGCTGTCGCTCGTTTTAATCGGGCTCGTTTGTTTACGACTCGGGAAAATCGGCCAACTGATTCTACCCATTATAGTTGCGATCGATCTTTTCGTTGCCAATACCTGGCTCATGGCTCCTGTTCGGCCCGAGGACGGTCGAATGCCGCCATCACTGGCTGTTCGACTGGCCGCAGAAAATTCCAACCAGGTCGCCCCTGTTCGAATCTATCGTTTTCCGGTTCTCTCACCATTGCAGTTTGCCCAAACCGCCTCGCCAAGCCGCATTGCCGAAGCCTGGCACTGGGAACGAGAGACGTTGTTACCCCGGTTTCCCCTGTCCCGGAATATTGCGGTGGTCAATGTCCGTGGGACCATGATGCCCCGCGAGTACCGGCTGGAAACCCAGCGCGTCAGTGAGGCATTTTCTGAAGGCAAACCCGGCGAGTTCGAAACCGCATTGCGGCAACTTGGCGTGCAATATGTTCTTGCGCAAGAATCGGTTAGAATCGACGGAATTCACCTGGATTCGACCGACTTGCCGGGAATTTCACTCTGGAAATTGCGAGAACCGTCATCAAGGGATTACGTCCGATTTGAGCCCGATCGGATTGTTTTCGAAGTCACACTGGAAAAGCCGGAAACCATCATGCTCTGGGAACAATTCTGGCCCGACTGGCAGGCTTGGGACGCAAACGGTCGGCGATTCCCCGTGGTTTGTATGGATAAAATCTTTCGCGGTGTGGAACTTCCGGCGGGGCGGCATCGAATCACAATGTGCTACCGACCCCCGCAGGTCTACCTCGGCCTGATCGTCACGGTTCTCGCCGTTGTGGCAGGCGGCCTCGCGCTTAGGACTCCATGCTCAGCGCGGCAAAAACGGCGTCCGCACCGACTAAGCCTTCGGCCATGAAATGTTGCCGGAGATAATTTGACAAAGCGCTTTTCTGGGCTGCGTTGAGCGTTGTCGGACCGTCGACCTTGTTGAGAATTTCGTTGTCGTCCCGATACAGCGATGTAAGCGCCCCTCGCATCGAAACCTGGAAAATGTGCAGATCCCGGGGCCCACCGGCCGTGAGTGATTCCCCGTCCGGTGACCCGATAACCAATTCGACAAAGGCGAAGGTCCCCTGATCGGGAATCGCGGCAACGTTTTTCTTGGCCGAGGCAAATCCGCTGCCGACGTTCATCTGCCAACCCTTGCCCGACTCCCAAACGGCA
>JBEBTM010000429.1:0-4234 GCA_040393745.1 Thermogutta terrifontis
GATCCGGTCCTGTGTGACCACGCCGAGTTTGCCGATGTGCTCCGGCCGCACTTCGCCGCGAACGGTCATTTCGTCCTTCTTGCCTTCAATCGAGATGACTGTTCTTCCTTGAAAGACAAGATGCCCGTCCTCGGTGATTTCCATAACCCCGCATGTAACGGTAGTACCCGTCTTGGCGTCGAGAGCTATTTGCACGGAAATATGATCGCCCACGGCGTAGGTTCTTTTCTCGCCGGGCGCCGTTTCCTGTTCGTCGGCTGGCGCATCGTCGTTCATGGCCGGCGGGGCCTTTCTTGTTTCACCTCGACGCGTCGGCAATGACGACAGTTTCACGAGGCACGATACCGAAATCGTATTGTCTTCCGGCGTGAACTTTGCCTTGCTCAAGGCGGCGATGTCCGCGATGGGTAAGTCCATGACATAACCGGACCCGGCAAGGGCCGCTTCGGTTTCCCGAAGATCCTCGGCGGAAATAAGACCGGCCTGAAAGCCGGCTTTGGCCGCGTTTTTCATATTCGACGTCGATTCCCGCCGCTGCTCCACGGCAACCCGCAGGGCGGTCAGGTCGGCACGGAAAAACGCATTCTCGATCCTTGCGTTCAGCCAATCCCGGCGGGCCTTTTCGCGGTCATAGGTCCGACCGCCTGCGGCGCCGTCGAGGTATTTGATCTCCGTTTCGAGAAACCGTTTGTGCCGGATTATTTCCGTACGACGCAACTCCTCAGGCGTTTGGCGGGTTTGCTTCAACACGTTTTGCGTGCCCAGCGGCGTTCCGTGCGTCAGACGCCGCGTTTCGTCTTTCAAGACGTCCCTGATCCCGGTTCTTAGAGACCGAAGCATATCGAAATAAGGCCGCTCCACGGCAATGGCCTTCCCTCGCAGATTACTGAGAAGATCGATTTGCCGATCGGCGATTCGAGTCATCTCGCCCGAATCGTCGATGATTTCGTACAGTTCGAAAGCGGCGTCGAGGAATCGGTAAATTTCCGAATCCAAAACGGCGTCGTTCGGGGGGGTAAGCCGGCCAAGCGACGATCCAAGGTTTCGCCGACAGGCTTCCACGGCCGTGTTTAAGCGGAGGGCGATCAATTCCCTGTGCTCCGAGTCGAAAGATTGGAAACGTTTATCCGTTCCGAGAAGAGCGGCACTGAAAAACGGTCCCGCATTTTTAACGTCGGAATCGGAAAGAAAGGACCGCAGGGGATATTCGTTTCGAATAATCCAAGTATGAGCGCCGACGAGATTGTTGAGCGGGATTTCCCCTTTCTTGATGATTTCATTGATCTCGGCAAGTCCCGCCCTGTAGTCGGCGAGTTTTTTTTCGTCCTCGCTCAATTCGCCGGCGTCCTCCCCGCGAGCCGGAGGCGGCGTCTCCGGTTTGCCCGGCGCCGCACGGAGCGCCGCGACGGCTTCGTGTTCGATTTTTTGTTGCGATTCCAGGTTTTCCAACGCCGTTTTATCGTACTGTTTAAGCAACGTGAGCGATTCCTCGGCGTCGAGTTCGGCTTGGAGCACATCGTCCCGGGACGCCGTTGCAGCTTTGTACGCGGCTTCAAGGGCACGCTGACGTTCGCGGGCATGGACGGCTTTACGGCGTAGCGCTTCGACGGCCTTTTCCCGGTCACCAAGGGCCAGGAACAACTCGGCCTGTTCGCCGGCGTACTGCATCTGAGCTTCGTAATGGAGCTGAGCACGGCCTCCCCGAGCGCCGATGGCGTACATGGCCTTGACCTGATCCGCCTTTTCCTTAGCAACCTCGACCCGCTTTTCGAGCAGTTTTAATCGATCCGGATCAATGGCGGTTTGCGGTTCTTTCTCCTGCGACATCGACAACCACGGCGACAAAGGCGCTTGTTCGATCTTTTTGAGTTCGTACTCCGCTTCGGCCAGAGCCAATTCGGCGTCAAGAAATTTCTCATGGGTCATCGTTCCCGCCCGATAAGCGGCGTTGATACTTTTGAACCTGTCCCGGGCGGCATCGACTTTTCGTTTCACCGCCGCGATCAACTTGTCGCCGTCATCCAAGGCACGGTACAAAGCGATTTCCGCATCGGCGTGGGCGATCCTCGCACCGGCGTAATTTTCCGAACTGCCGCCGGGAAATCCCCCTTTGTGGGCCGCCTCGACCGAGTCGAGCCGGGCCTTCGCCGTTTCAACCCGCTTCTTCAAGAGAGCGAGATAATCGGGATCGATCGCCGTTCGGGTGGGGAACGATGAAACGGCCACCGGTCGATATTCCGTTGCGAATTCTTTCGATTCCGAAAAGACCTCGCCCGCCGCGAGCAGACGTTTTTTCGCATCATCAAGCTGATCGGCGGTCGTTCTTCTTTCTTTGAGGGCTTCCTCGACGGCGGCGACTTCCTGTTGCGCCGCGACGAGCCGCTCCTGCCGGATTTTCTGCCGCTCTCGGAATGCTTCTCTTTCATGTCGCAGCGTCACGTCGATCACGCCGTGATCGTTTTTCATCGCAAAGAGATTCCGGGCCAACGCCCGAATATCCGTTTTGAGGCCGAGCAAATCGGTTTTGGAAATCTCGACGTACTGCCGGGCCGCTTCGAGGTCTTCGGCACTCACATCGGCCATACCGGCTTTACGGCAGGCGTCCGTGGCGAGGAAGAGGTTATCCGCATTACGAATTCGTTCCAGAAGGCCGTAACGCAGCCGCAAGGTATCGCAGGAAGCCAGAGCCCATTTGACGTACACGTCGAGCCAGTCCCGTTTGGCTCTCGCTTCATCCATGGCTCGACCGCCGGTCGCCCCGATGATGTATTTCATTTTGACTTCCAGATATTTCTTCCGGGCTTCGATCATTTCTTTTCGCAGACTCTCCGGATCGTCGCTCAGTTCGGCCCGGATGTTTTCGAACAAGGTATCTTCCCGAATAAGCGGTATAAAAATTTTCGCGTCGTCCAGGGCCGCCTCATATCGATCTTTCGTTTCCGGCGATGCGTTTTCCGCCAGGATCGTCAAATCAAAAAACCGCCCCTGGAGTGTTATCATCAGCGAGGCACGATCATCGGCGGCTTCGTAAAGTTCGAAAAACGCCTGCGACAAATCATAACGGGCCTTGGCACGGACACGTTTGATCTCGTTCGGATCAGTCAGCTTCTCAAGTTTCTGTCCTTCATTTCGTCGGACGGAATCCTGTTGAGCTTGAAGAACGGCAAGGAGCGGTTGCCGAAGTGCCGGTTCCAGAGCGTCGATCCTTTTGTTTTCGATAAGGCCGAAATGTCCCAGCGGAGCGAGATCTTTTTCGTAAGGAAAAATGAAAAGGGTGCCATTCTCATCGAACCGGAATGTCAGGTGATGTTCCTTAAGCACCGCTTGAATCGCATGAGCCAGGGGAAAGCCGACCGAAAGCGGCAAATCGGTGATGCGGGAATCTTCCGTGATGCCGGTTCCTTCCATCAAGTCGCGGTCGAATTGAAGGGTAATGCCCATTTTGTTTTCGATGTCCTTGAACCATTCTTTCCAAGTCACGCTGCCATCCAGACCGAAAACAACTTCCACCGCAAGGTATTTCTTCAAGGTCTCGACATCGGTGATCTTTTCCGCCGGCTCCAACAATCGTTTGGTCGCCTCAAGCTCCTGCTGCACTTCCTTGAGCGCCGTTTCAACGGCGTCGAGTTCCTCTTGCGAAACGGCGTCGCTTTCACGCAACTTACGGGTATTTTCGGCATGCATTTGCATACATTCGACCCGCGTTTTCATGAGTTCGAGTCCCAAGTCTTTGGGAGGCTGAGGTCGGGGAATATCCGTTCTCCAGTAGTATTTGTTCTCGATTTCGAGGTAATTCAATTTTTCAATCAACATCTCCAACTTGTCGATCAACTTCATTTCGTAACGTTCCAAGGCCCGATCGTATTCTTCCTTGGCGTAATCAAGGAGATTGCGAAACATTTCCGCCTTTTCAAAGGGCTCTTTTCTCTGTTCAATCACCATGTAATTGATTTGGCGGTTTCTGTACGAATCCGGATTGATGAGCTTCATGTATTCGGCGCCCCGGCTTTCCGCCGTCGGTGTTATCGGGGTGGGCTCATTGCCGTCGACGCCGAAAAGAATCGCCGGTTCTTGGGATACCGTCTCCGGTTCGTCGTTTTGTTGTTCATTCGTCGCGGGCACGGGGTTTTGCGCAACGAGGCGGATTTGGACGAACGCCGCGCCGACGAGCAGGGCGCAAGCGGTCAAGAGGAAAAGTTTTTTCATGATCGAGACCTTGTTCTGCAAGGGGTGG
>JBEBTM010000430.1:0-4211 GCA_040393745.1 Thermogutta terrifontis
GCGGCGACGGGCGCGGCGGCCATCCCGGTGGCGGCAATCCGTTCCGGGGCGGTGGCGGAGCCGGCGGGTTCAATATGGAAGACATCCTGAAAATGTTCGGCGGCGGCGCGGCAGGCCACGGCGGCGATTATTCCGACGACGCTTTTGACGCCTTCACCCAGCGCCGCCGGCCCACCCAGGGAGCGGACATCCAGCGAAATTTGGCGGTTCCCTTCACGCTGGCCGTCGAAGGGGGTAAAGTCGACATGAAACTGCGACGCGGGACCGGCAAGGAAGAAACCGTCTCAGTCAAGATTCCGCCGGGAATTGTCACGGGCAAGAAGATTCGACTCAGCGGCTTGGGACAACCGGGGCAGGACGGCGGCAAACCGGGCCATTTGCTCATTACGGTCCAAGTCGAAGAGCATCCGTTTTTCACACGGCGTGAAAACAATCTTTATGTCGACTTGCCCGTCACACTCAAGGAGGCCGTTTTCGGGGCCAAGGTGGACGTACCGACGATCAAAGGTAATGTAGCGATTACCGTCCCCGCAGGGTCGGGAAGCGGGACGAAACTGCGCATCCGGGGCTGCGGCGTTCCCGGCAAGGAGCCCGGCGATTTGTTCGCCGTCCTATCGGTCGTGCTCCCGAAAAAATGGACCGACGAGGAACTCAAGTTACTGGAAAAGATCCAAACGGAACCGGCCAAACCCGCCCGAGAAAAATTATATTGGTAGCGGTAACGTTCTACTCCGGCATCCGGGATGCCAAACTCAACGAAGAAGCAATGAAATACGCTTTTGCCGCAATCCTTGCCTTTGTGCTCGTTTTTCAATCCATTTCCGTTCACGCGGCGGAGAACGAACCGTTCATCGCCGGAGCCGATTTCTCTCACGTCGCCTGGCTCGAGAGCATCGGAAAAACATACAAAAGCGACGGTGTCCCGGCGGATCCCTTCGACATCCTCAAAAAACGAGGCATCAACTACATACGACTCAGGTTGTTCACAGGCGACGAGGAGAAGGGCGGGACGGATCCCTACAACCGAATCAACGTCCTGAACTACAATCTTCCCCTGGCCCGCCGCATCAAGAAGGCGGGACTCAAGCTCCTGCTCGACTTCCATTACAGCGACTCTTGGGCGGACCCGGGAAAGCAGTTCAAACCGGAGGCTTGGAAGGATCTTCCCTTTGACGAATTGAAGCGAAAACTGTTCGAATACAATCGCGATGTCATCCGGGCTTTCAAGGAAATCGGAGCCTTGCCGGACATGGTTCAAATCGGCAACGAGATTACGCCGGGCATGCTCTGGCCCGATGGTCGGAACGATACAGAGGAAGGTTGGGATCGGTTGGCCGAATTGATCAAGACGTCCGTCGCGGGTGTCAGGGACGCGGCGGGAGATGCGGAGATGCCGAAAATCATGATCCATATCGACCGGGGCGGTCACTGGGAGACCAGTCGCTGGTTTTTCGACAACCTTGTCAAACGTGATGTTCCTTTCGATGTGATCGGACAGAGCTATTATCCCTTTTGGCACGGCACGCCGGATGATTTGCAGGCATGTCTGGACGGCTGTGCGGAGCGTTACAAAAAGCCTGTCGTGATCTGTGAAACAGCCTTTCCCTGGAGGACGACCCATTGGGACGGCAAGCCCGTCGAGCCGATTGTCGGTATCGCGGCGGGAGAGGCGGGTCAAGTCGAGTTTGTCGAACGACTCGGAACAATTCTCACCAAGGTTCCCGAAGGTCGCGGCTCCGGACTTTTCTGGTGGGCGGCCGAATTCCTCCCGGTCGAAGGCGTCAACATGGCCGATTTTGAGAGCCGCTCGTTTTTCGACCATGACGGCAACGTACTCCCGGTTGTCCAGGCTGTCGGCAAACTGGCTCGATAAATTCACACGTCTTTGTTTCGGATAAAAAACTTGAAAAAAAACACGGCCGTTTTTGTTTTGTTCGTCATGGTTCTGGCCTGGAGTGCTTTGCTTCCGGCCGGAGGTTTGGTCATTCATCTGGACGGCAAACACGACGACGTTTCCTTCGTCGGCGCCATTTACCGCTGGGACCCCGATGGTTTACCGCGCAAGGCCGACGGCACGGCAAGGGTCGCTGAAGAGCGGGCCGAAGCGCCGGATATCAAGGCCCCTTGGGTCGATTACCGGGCAGTAAATCAGGGCGGCGGAAAATGGGTCATCGAATCTCTGCCCGCCGGAACGTATGATCTGATCATCGTCAAAGCCGGAGCGAAACAGCGTTTCGAAGGATGGCGTTACGCCCCGGTATTGGATTTTGAAGCCTTTTTCCCGCCCGACGCCAAGGTGCTCCGGGACAAAGATATTGACGGCAAAATGGAAACGGTCGAAGACGAAGAAAGCCTGACGTTCGTAGACCGGACCATTCGGCAATCGAAGCATTACGAGAACAAAGTCGTCCCGCTCTACTTCGGCGGCAACTACCGCAAGGGGCAGGTTCGCCCCAAGCAGGTTCGCGCGCTGGTCATGCTCATCCGGGACGAAGGAACCACGCTGGACGGCACCTCGGCGACGATGCGATTCGAAATCTGGCAGTTTGAGGACCGTAGCGGCGGCTATGTGAAACAGAAACGGACTCACGTCCTGCACCGGATCATCATGCCCCGGGGCGAATTGGCTCAGTGGACTTGGCTTTGGGATCCCGCGCTGGGCAATATCAACGTCGAAAAGAAGGGCGATACGAAGGTCGAGTACACGATCCCGGATCCCGACGATTCCACGCTCAAAGGTCTCCGCCCCTACCAGCCCGGCAGCGATATTCCCCGAACGGAATTCCGGCGCGATTGAAACGGTTTCGTTAATCGATCAACTGGAGATTGTCCCGATGAACGACCTCGGCATAGACGAAATGCCCCAGGATGATCGGGATTTCCGCCGTCTTTTTGCCCCGGATCAGGAGCACGTCACGCAAGCCGTAGTTTGTGAGTCCACGCGCGATTTCCCGGCCTTTACGATCGACCAGCGAGACAATGCCGCCTTTTTCAAAGGTTCCGTCGGCGTCGACGACCCCGATGGGTAGCAGGCTCGTTCCCTTGGCTCTCACGGCCTCGACCGCGCCATCGTCTAAAACGATCCGACCTTCACTGCGAACGGCGAAACCGAGCCAACGTTTCCGGGCCGCGAGAACGTTGTCCTGCATGAGAAAGAGAGTTCCAACTTCTTTAGCGGCAAACACTTCCGAAAGAGACTCCTCACGGCTGCCGTTGGCGATTATGACGTTGCCACCGGATTCGGTGATCATCTTGGCCGCTTTGATCTTGCTGCCCATGCCGCCTTTGCTCCGCTTACTCCGCTTCTCAGCGACCATGCGCATCAGGTCGGGCGAACACTGTTCGACGACGGGGACGAGCCGGGCATCGGGGTCGGCCGGGTCGCGGTCGTAAAGGCCGTCCACATCGGTCAACAGGATCAAGAGCGGCATTTCGAACAGGTTGGCAACCAACGACGCCAGCCGATCGTTATCGCCGAAAGTCGTGTGCAATTCGTCAATGCTAACCGTGTCGTTTTCGTTGATGATCGGCAAGGTTCCGTAATCGAGCAGGGCACGGAGCGTGTTCCGGGCATTGAGGTAACGCTTGCGGTTGGACAAATCATCAGCCGTCAAAAGCACCTGGGCCGGACAAACGCCCTGAATCCTGAGAAAACGCTCGTAAATCTGGATGAGCAAGCTTTGCCCAATGGCCGCGACGGCCTGTCGCTGGGCGAGTTCGATGGGCCGCTCCATGAGTCCGAGTTTGCCCATGCCGGCCCCGACGGCACCGGAACTGACCAGGACGACGCGTTTGCCTTGGACGATCATCGTACAAAGATCCGCCGTAAGCCGGGCAATTCGCTCCTCGTTGAGTAAGCCGCTTTCGTGCGTCAACACGTTCGTGCCGACCTTGACGACGATCACATCGCAGGTTTTCAGGATTTCGTCGCGAATGAGTGAGCGCATTGGAGGGAAAATTGAGCATTGAAAGTTGAGAATCCTGGACAAAGGGCTCCAAGTGGAGCGATAAATCCAAGAGCCCCAAGTGAAGCGAACCACAACTTGGGGGTGAAACTTAAAAACAACCGGAAGTTCCGCTGCGCTTCACTTCCGGCTTATTTTCCGAATTTTTTCCAAAATAGTTGAAAATTTCTTGTTTTCATCAGCAAAACTTATCAAAATCGATAAGTTTTGCTGATTCTGAAAGCTGTTTTTGATTTTCGTTTGATT
>JBEBTM010000431.1:0-4208 GCA_040393745.1 Thermogutta terrifontis
GCCGCCTTCTACGGCACCCCGCTTTTGGCCATGCTGGCGATTGTCGTCAACGACCGAACCCGGGGAAGGATCGTGTATTGAAGGAAGCGTGGAACGCAGGCAGATGTCAACTTATTTTTTTCATTTCCCATGAAACAGACACTCTTGATCCTGATCGCGGTTTTTTTCCTGGTCTCTTCCCCTTGTCCGGCGGAGACGCCGCCCGTTACACCGCCTGTCGAAGAGCTTCACCGTGCCTTTGGAGTCCATGATTTCGAAATATTCCAATCGCCGCCGAAGCATTATCGTCCGGAAACCTGGTTCCATTTCATCGGCGGCAACGTTTCGCACGAAGGAATCACGGCCGACCTGGAAGCCATCGCCACAGCGGGTATCTCCGGCGTGCAGCTTTTCCATGGCCAATTCGGCGGTCCTTGGCCCGGTGTCGAGCCGCAAATTCCTTGCCTGAGCGCCGATTGGAACGCCGCGGTGCGTCATACGGCCGAAGAGTGTAAGCGGTTGGGTCTGCGATTCACGATGCAAAACTGCCCCGGCTGGGCCATGTCCGGAGGTCCCTGGATCGAACCGGAACACGCCATGCGGCATCTCGTTTGGAGTCGGACCGATATTGACACGAAAAACGGTGGGGCGATTCAAACCGAGCTTCCGATGCCGCAACCGTCCGGCGAAGAATGGCGGGACTATCGTGACATTGCCGTTCTGGCCTTCCCCACGCCCAAAGACGATACGGACCGTCCGTTGGAACCAGAAACCGTTTCAAGCAATCGCGACGATTTACCGTGGCAAAAATGCTTGGCCGGTCGGCCGGACGGACATGTCCGTCTCGGGTCGGTAAACGAGGAGAATCCCCACTGGATCGAAGTCGCGTTTTCCGAACCCGTCACGTTGCGCACCGTGGAATTTTCAAGTATCAACGGCTTTTTGCACCAAACCTGCTACGTGCCCGATGTCAACGTGAAAGTCGAGGCCCTGCTCTCCGAAACCGAAACGAAAACGATTTTCCGCCTTGACATGCCGCAATCGAGTTGGCAGGACGACCGACCCATCTCGCTGGCCTGCGATGAAACGACCGCGAAGAAATTTCGGATCACGATCGTGAACAAACATGTCATGAATCTGCATTCGCTCCGACTTTTCAGCGCCGCGAGAAAAAACAACTGGGAATCCGAGGCCGGTTGGACGCTCCGGAGTATCGTCCGCGAAGGTGAACATCCCCGGCAGTCAACCGAGGCTTTTGTCGATTTCGATCGCATCGTCGATCTTTCGGAATACACGGACGAAAACGGCAAACTCGAATGGGATATTCCGTCCGACAATAACGCAACACTCTGGACCATCCTGCGCATCGGACATGTCAACACGGGCATGCGTAACGGCCCCGCGCCGCCCGAGGGAACCGGCTGGGAATGCGACAAATTGTCAAAGAACGGCCCCGACAGGCATTTCGCCGGGTACGTCGGCCGCTTGACCGATCCTGGCGGTCCGCTTGAAGACGGTCTTCTCGGCGGCTTACTGCTTGACAGTTGGGAATGCAAAACCCAGACTTGGACGCCGGAACTCGAAAGCATTTTCGAGCGAAAACAGGGCTATCCGCTCCGGAAGTATTTGCCCGCGGTGTTCGGTTACGTGGTCAAGGACCATGAAACCTCGAAGCGTTTTCTCCGTGACTGGCGCGGCGTGATCGGGGATCAATTTTCGAACGAATTTTATGGCCGCATGGTCGAGCTGGGTCGGGACCGGGGACTTGCCGTCCAGTATGAAACCGCGGCCGGTGATATTTTCCCGGCGGATATCCTCGAATATTTCAAACACGCCGACATACCGATGTGCGAATTCTGGCAACCGATTATGCCCAATTTCGTGGGTTCGCTCAATTTCAAACCGGTCAAACCGACCGCATCGGCTGCGCGAATTTACGGTAAGCCCCGCGTTTCAGCCGAGGCCTTCACGTCGTTTTCGCTCACTTGGGACGAACACTGGCAGATGCTCAAGGAAGTCTTCAACATCAACGCGTCCGAAGGCGTGACGCACTGCGTCTTTCACACCTACACGCACAATCCACGGACCGATTTCAAGCCGCCGGGAACCTCCTTCGGTTCGGGCATCGGCACGCCGTTCCTGCGCGGTCAAACGTGGTGGAAGTACATGCCCGAGTTCACCGATTACCTGACCCGGTGTTGCTTTATGCTCGAACGAGGAAAACCCGTCTCCGATGTGCTTTGGTATCTCGGTGATGAAATCGACCACAAGCCGGACCAGCTTTACCCGTTCCCGAACGGTTATAAGTACGATTATTGCAACCCCGACGTATTGCTGAACCGACTCGACGTGAAAGACGGGAAACTGGTCACGCCCGAGGGTATCGAATACAGCGTACTTTGGATGCCCGACAATCGCCGGATGCTGCCCGAAACGCTGGAGAAACTGCACCGGCTCGTGCGGGACGGCGCAACGATTATCGGCAACCGCCCCGAGGGATTGGCCACGCTTTCCGGCGGCGAGGATGCTCAAGAACGTTTCGATAAGGCCGTGACCGCTCTTTGGGGCGAAGCGTCGCAGCCGGGCGTCTTGGAGGTCGGTTCGGGCAAAGTCGTTTCGGGAACGGAAATCGGGGACGCTCTCGCGGCCTTGAAAATTCAACCGGATATCATGGTGATGAACGAAGAGCCCCGGAGTGTCCACTGGCTCCACCGACGAACCGAAGGAGCCGATTGGTATTTCCTGTGTGCCCCGCAGGACAGTGCATTCAAAGGCGCAATTCGTTTTCGTGACGCGAACTCTCGGTGCGAAATATGGGACCCGGCAACGGGCCACGTTCGGAAGGTCCGGACGAATCATCATTCTGTCGGAATTAAACTGCCAAAAGCGGGAAGCTGTTTCGTCGTGTTTCGCAAGGACAAGGAAAGCAACTCGCCCTATGTCAACCTTCAACCCGTGACTTCTCCGGTCCACTCACTGGAAAACCCTTGGACGCTCGCCTTCCCCGACGGTTGGGGTGCTCCCGTGGCGTTGCAGACCAACGAACTCAAACCGCTCAAGGACTTGGACATGACGCCCGAAGGTAAGGCGTTTTCGGGCACGGTGCGCTACGCCACGACTTTCAATCTCGAAAAGATCGACCGTTTTTTGCGTTATAAAATCGATCTGGGACGGGTTGAGTTCATTGCCGAGGTGAAGTCAATGGCGAGAAAGCCGGCGTACCCTGGGCGGAACCCTACGAAATTGACGTCACGGAATTGCTCAAAAAGGGCGAGAACACGCTGGAAATCGACGTCACGACCACCTGGTTCAACCGGCTCGTCTACGACGCGGGCCGACCCATTCCCGAACGAAAAACATGGACCATCGCCGACCCGCCCCGGGAAGCTCCGCTGCGCGACAGCGGTCTCCTGGGGCCCGTTCATTTACAACCGTACATAAACGCCCCTTAACACACGACAATCACCATGAACACAACCAAAAAAATCCTGATCGTCGGTGGCGTGGCCGGCGGTGCCACGGCCGCGGCTCGGTTGCGCCGACTCAGTGAAGCGACGGAAATCATCCTTTTCGAGCGGGGATTCTATATTTCGTACACAAATTGCGGGTTGCCCTATTATATCGGCGGCGAAATTACGGACAAGTCGGCCCTCACGCTGCAAACTCCCGAGGGTTTCCGTCGACGCTACAACGTCGACATTCGGCTCCGGCATGAGGTTACGGGGATCAACCGTTCGGCCCGAACCGTTTCCGTGAAGAATCTGGAAACCGGCGAAGTTTACACGGAATCCTACGATAAGTTAATCCTCTCGACCGGAGCCGAACCGATCCTGCCCGATGGCGGCGGTTTTCGCTCGGAAAAGATTTTCACGCTCAGAACGATCCCGGATACGGAAAAGATTCGCGAGTTTATCGAGACGAATAAGCCGGGTCGCGCGGTGGTCGTCGGCGGCGGTTACATCGGGCTCGAAACGGCCGAAAACCTGCATCGGCTCGGTATCGACGTGACCGTTGTCCAACGAGGCGATCATGTACTCCCACCTTTGGATTTCGACATGGCCTGTGAGGTCCACCGGCATATCGAAAACGAGGGGGTTCGATTGCTCCTGGAAAACGAAGTCACGGATATTACCGAACGAGGCGACGCCCTTCGGGTGACGCTCAAAAACGGGGATACCCTGGACGCCGACTTTGCCGTCCTGGCCATCGGCGTCCGTCCCGACACGGAC
>JBEBTM010000432.1:0-4206 GCA_040393745.1 Thermogutta terrifontis
ATTCCCTGTCTTTTACACGACAACTATCGACTGGATTACAGGTTGTCCAGCGGTCAGTTACCCATTGATAAGTTGTTGCAGTTGAATCAGAGCAATACAATTGATAATCTACAAATTTACTTAAGCCCTTAGCCGGCGCCGTGCTTGTACTTAACTTTAAAACACGGCTAGTGTAGTTATTTAAATCATTCTCCATGGCTGACTTAAATGCAATACCGTTCCCAATAAAGAAAGGATCTACAGGAAGCAGCCAGTCACTCGATGTATTGCTAAAACTAACACCACTAACTACTGATGGTATATCAGCATGAGCATCCGTATTTCTCAGCTTTTCATCCCAGCTCATCGAGACTGAATTATCATTACAGAAGTTAAGTTTACAATATTCCGGATGGAACGGTAAGAATAGCACAGCCCACTCTGAACGCCAGTATTTTTTAAGATCTTCGATGGTAAAAGCAGCATTATATGCTGAAATAGTACTCCCATCATCTTTAGTAACTATATACAGTGAATCAGTAGAATTCCCAGGGTTAAATACCCCATTACGGAAATAATTGGTGATCACATTAATTTCCGGTTCAATGAAATTGCCTAATGAATCCATCAAAGCATATTGCCCTCCTGGGGAAACATCGGCAAGCATTGCCGTACGATATTTATCACAAGGTGAGACAGGGGCCGAAACACAATTCATTTCCAGTGTATCTACCTTCAATGATAAACTGCCATGAAGCTCAGCTATGTAAGTTATATAACCAGTAGTATCCTCTTCTCCAAGTTCAATCAATTTATCCTTAAACATTGCATTAAAGGTTGATAAGGTTCCCAACCTGGTTCTGGCTGTTTTACAGTCTGAAAAACAATCTATAAAACTTGCATTCTTAAAATGTTTAAGAATAAACTCCTTCTTCTTCTTAATTACTCCTGCAGAGTCCGCATTTTTAATATACGTATCAGTAAAATTTTCTATTACCTCTTTGTCTAATGCAAATTCAAAAGTGATGTAATAAGATCCTATCGAAGTAAAAGTAACTGTAAGTGTATCATTAAAAACTCCGGTGTCTTCACAATTCACTGTATCGGAACCAATTTTTACGGGCATTGCCTTGCTAATTGATACTGGATTCCCACAGTCATCACTCACTTTTATCGTCAGGTTGTAAAAGCAATTGCTACAAGGTTTAAAATCTCCCTGTTTACCATATTGACTAATCAATTTTGCTACACTATAATTTAAAGTATCAGTACCTGTCACTGTCGTCATATAGGTAGTTGTAGCACTTAGCTTAAGTGCACTGCCATCAAAACGAAATTGCTCAGGTTTCAAAATCCTTGATTTGCGCAGTTTTTCTCCGGGAATAGAATTTAAACCCTCAACATTCTCCGGGCTTGATCCAGTCAATGCTGTTGCAATGGTTTTACCACCAGAATTGAGATAACTCAAGGAGATTTGCCCATTAGGATCAACCACCATATTTTTCAGGTAATGCTCAGCACTTCCCACATCGTTACCAAACAGCCTATCCAATTCCCACTGCTCAGGCTTACCATAGAAATATTTGGTAGTCCGACTTTGCCCTTCAGTACCTGGTTGAAACACAGGCCCCAAACCTCCCTGAATTTTGATTCTTCCAGTATTGTCTGCAGTATACTGTGTTACACTGAGAGGATAGCCCTGTGCATCCGGGATATACATATTATAAGGCCGATCAGTTTTAAAATCATTATTAACTGAATAATATTTGGAAGCACCAGAGATATCCTTTAAAAGTCCTGGATGTGGTTCACAATTTGCAGCATTCAGATCGACAAAATTATAGCTGCTGTCTCTGCCATTTTGATTGAAATTATGAAAATATTGCAGGCTCGGAGCTCCTGTTCCTTTTACAGGAGCAGGCAAAATACTCGCAGCAGCTCGTCCAAACTGGTCATATATATTTTCCTGAACTACTGCTACGGTTTCATCGTTACTCACCACATCCTTTCCACTATTACTTAAAGTTACCGTCTGACGTCCGCGCAAAGTGCCGTCAAAATAACTGACCACTTCTTTCTTTTTCCCTTCCTCTGCGTAAGATGCCGAGTATTGCCAATTTAAATTTTCTTCATGCCATGGGAGTTCCCAGATAGCATATTCATTACCCTCTTCAGTTTTATAAAACCAGTCTCCGGTTATCCTGATTCCATCCTCGTAATGAGCCTGGCGCATGCGGACAACTATGAACTTTGAATTATAAACTAAAGAAATCAGATAGCTGCTTTCGGTTGTGGTAATCCTTGTTGCATTATTGCGGAACATCTGCCCAATCCTGGCATCCAATACATAATCATTTCTGTCCAGAGAGTCTGCCAGTCCCGACCATTCCGAATTTTCATCTATGGTGACCCATTCAACATCGAACTCTTCACTACCAACTGCTCCTTCCCAGGTTAAGGACAGATGGTTACCGATTGGAGTCTTCGAAGTTAATCTTCTTGAACCCGATTTCATGCTTGCTTGGGAGAGTTCACCATTTAAGCCAATGGGTAAAAATGGCCTGAACACATACTTCCTGTCTACCACAATCTGGTTACTCAGTTCTAAAACCGGTGGCATTTCTGAACCAAACTCAGGAGAGTTGATATTCAGGACAGTAACTTTTACATAATAGCCATTGGTAAATTTGTAAACATCTTTTGCCTGGTAAACTGCACCAGCCTTTTTATTATAGTTAACGTTTAAATTTATAGAATCGATCAGGGTTGCTTGTACTTGCTCCGGATCAGAAAAGTATTCGATTTTAAGTGTGAGCTTACAACTAAAAGAACGGTTAACGGCCTGTTCATCTAGAATTCTTAACGAAATGGAATTCTGTACAGAAATATTAGTGATATCTGACCAGTTAAACTGTGGATTTTTAAACTTTTCGTCTCTAACATGGAGGGAATCATTCTTACGAATTTGTCCCTTTATAAAATTTTCATAAGGTTCAACACCGGCAAAACATTCACCGGAAAAAATTACCATCAAACAAAACAAACAGAATAAACTACGGAAAGCGTTTGGTATCATATGATCTTGGTTAAAGCGTATTCATTAATTCATAGCTTCTAAATGCAGGGCCTAATGACCATGATTTATTTCCTTTTATGACGATATTTTGGGTAGTATATTTCTGAATATTTGAAATGGCAGACGAAAGCCTGATCCTAAAGTCGATCACATTATCTTTGCTCCCATCTTCCGGCTCTTGTGGATTACTAAGGCGTATAAAAAGCCTATTGGGCTTTAAAGTTAATTTGTTGAAAGTAACCGAATACTCTTTACAACTCAGGTGATAAGGATTCGTAAGACTGATCCTGTGATTTTCACCATTCACCGTACTATTTAGCTTAAACCCCTCCTCTGCTACGGTGTTTAATATACTACTGAGTTCAGGCATTAAAAAATCAGAAGCAATCTGTTTCTCTTTTGACAACAAAACTCTTTTCATCCCATGATCAACATAGAGGTAGAATCCATTGGCATTAAAGCTTTCAGTAGCGCCTAACTTAAAGTAAAAGCTGGTTCCCTTTCTGCTGAAAACGTAATCGGCATTGGTTAAACGGTCAGTGCTATCTGCTCCGTTTTTTGCCCCGATAATTCCTGCTATCAAAAACTCCTTTTTATTTAAGTTTAGTTTGCTGTAAGCACGTTTAAGTAAGGCAACTTTTGAAGTGTCTATTTTGTATGGTGCAACAGAGTCTGTGACAACAGGATTTATAACTGCTTTAGTGATTGATGTTTTATACTTTGCCCAGCCTAAAACACTTGCCCCGGCAAGTGCCAGCAAGACAAATACAAATAGGCTTTTTTTGAAATTCTTATTCATTTGTTCAATTCTTAAATACCGTTCTTTTTATAAGAAGACCTACTCTCTTTGATCGTCATTATCCCTCTTTCTGTTTCTTTTTTCACCCTAACCAATGATCCTTCATCATCATATTCATAGAAGGTGGCAAAAGCATTTTCCTCAAGTTCGGCCATGAGCTTAAAATTCTTATCGTCATAGGCATAAGTCTTCATGTGTGCTGCTTTTGGATGGATCCTGATATCGTCAATATGAACAGTCCCACTGTTGGATTTCATAGTCAACTGGAGCTTATTGCCAGAAATCAGTTCTGTATTAATCTCCCCTTCCAGTAATTTCCAACCTTCAACTACTGCTTTACAAGTAAGTGCTA
>JBEBTM010000433.1:0-4162 GCA_040393745.1 Thermogutta terrifontis
TCGAAAAACAACATCAATATTCTTCTAACGGCAAATATGATCAAAAAATTTCTCGACATCAAATTGACTGCCGAAGAAACCAAAGAAGAAACAATATTCAAACAGGCAAATCATGGCAAGTAGAACACCTGAAATAAAAAAGACGAGCTCCATCTTCGCCGACCGGGGGATGAAGCCGGTTCTCCAACTCCTTCATAAAGAAATACAAGAACTCTATCTTGGTGATAGTGTTCCCTGGGTCATCGGCTACAGCGGAGGTAAAGATTCAACGGCTATTCTTCAATTAGTTTGGAACGCAATTCTCGAATTGCCGACGCGGAAACGAAAAAAAACAGTCTATGTGATTTCGACCGATACTCTCGTTGAACAACCGGTTGTTGCTCGCTGGGTCGAGCAATCGCATGAACGAATGAGGATTGTGGCTCAAGAACAGCAAATGCCGATCGTTCCCTGTCGTCTTGAACCTGAACTTTCCGATACATTTTGGGTCAATCTCATTGGCAAAGGCTATCCCGCACCTCGCAAGATGTTTCGTTGGTGCACGAGTCGTTTGAAGATAAGTCCATCGAATAATTTTGTTCGAAATATGGTTCGTGAAAATGGTGAAGTCATTCTTGTTCTTGGAACCCGCAAGGCAGAAAGCCAAATTCGCGCAAGGACAATGAAGAAACATAGCATAAAAAATGTTAGAGAACGTTTGGCTCCCAATGCGAGTTTACCAAATTCATTGGTTTACACTCCTATTGAAAACTGGTCGAACGACGATGTTTGGCTCTACCTAATGCAAATTGCAAATCCGTGGAAACATACCAACAAATCTTTGCTTGGAATGTATCAGGGAGCAACGGAATCGGGTGAGTGCCCTTTGGTTCTCGATACTTCTTCACCCAGTTGTGGTGATAGTCGGTTCGGATGTTGGATTTGTACGCTCGTAGATCGTGATCGTTCGATGGAAGCAATGATCAAAAACGATGAAGAAAAGACTTGGCTTGAACCATTACTAGACCTGCGTAATGATTTGGGGAATTTCTCATTAGACCCGCAACGACGGGATTTTCGTCGGATGAACGGTCGCATACAACTTTTTCACGACAGTGTCGTCCGTGGTCCCTATACAAAAGAATCACGGGAATATTGGCTCAAGCGTGTCCTAGAAGTGGAAAAAGAAATCCAATCCAATGCCCCTGCCGAATTTAGAAACTTTCGTATTTTATCCCATGAAGAACTTTGTGAAATACGAAGAATTTGGCTTTATGAAAAAAGGGAATTCGATGATGTACTTCCAAATATTTTTCAACAGGTTACTGGGCAAGCATTTCTTTATCCACCCTCGGATGACACTCTTCTCCAGGCAGAAGATTGGGAGATGTTAAAAGAGTTATGTGGAGACAATTTAGAGTTATTTCAGCTGCAAACCAGATTATTGGATATCGAACGAGCACATCAAGGCATGTCTAGGCGGTCGGGAATTTTGGAGGCTTTGGAGTCGCAATTCCGGATTGGGCAGTTTGATAACGAACAACAGGCTATTTTGGTTCGCCAGAATGAAGCAAACAAAATGAAAAAACAATTGAATTCTTCAAGGTAAAATTTCACATGTTATTGGATAAATTAACTTTACATAACTTCTGCATTTATCGAGATACGCAAGTAATCGAAATGCTTCCGCGTACATGCAAAGATCGGGAACAGAACGTAATTCTTGTCGGAGGCATGAATGGTGGTGGCAAGACGACAATTTTGGACGCCGTACAACTCGCATTATACGGAAAGCGAGCCCAGTGTTCAAAACGCAACGAAACCGTCTACGAAGACTTCCTCGCGAATTGTATTCATCGTGATGCTTCACCAGAGGAAGGCGCATCGATAACTCTTTCTTTCATTTTTTCGTCTGAAGGAAACGAGAATCGTTATGAGGTTACACGCTCGTGGAAGCGAACTCGAAAGGCGATAAAGGAATTGGTTGAGGTTAAAAAAGATGAAGTGTCTGATTCCTGGCTTTCCAAGAATTGGGCTCAGATTGTCGAAGAGATACTGCCTTTCGGAATAGCGCAGATATGTTTTTTTGATGCGGAGAAAATTCGTCTTCTTGCTGATGATGAATCATCGGCTCAAATACTCGGTGAGTCAATCAAATCTCTTCTCGGACTTGATTTGGCACAACGACTTATTGTCGATTGCACGGCTCTGCGTAGCCGGATTTTGGCGCAAAGCCATGATGTCCCGGAAGCACACCAGATTGTTGAAATAGAAAAACGGCAATATCATATCAATCAAGATATTGAGTCTCTTGTTTTAGAACTTGGAGGATTGGAAAACGAACGTCTCATATTATCTAAACAGCTCGGCGAACTCGAAAGGAATTTTGCCAGCATTGGCGGGGAACATTGGAAACGCCGTGAAGAGTTGCAACACCAGCGAGGAATTTTGGAACAAGAACTAAGACAAACCAAAGCCCAATTGATTAATATTTCTTTTTCAGAATTGCCGCTTAGTTTAGTTGAATCAACTCTGAAAAAAATCTTGGAAATGGCAACCCAAGAGAAAAAAGGACATGAAATCAAACAATCCTTGTCGGTTCTTACGGATCATGATAAACGATTGCTACGTTTTTTGAAGACCAAATCTGTACCAGACCAGTACATTAAAGTAATTCGAGGACATCTTGAAGAAGAAAGAAAAACATTGTCGGATAACGCAAATGTGAAAGGAGTTATTAGTATTCCTTCACGAGGTTATCAGATGCTTTCACATTCCATCGAACACGGACTTCCGCGTCAAAAAACTACGGCAGGCAAACTGATTGAGGAATACCACGATAAAGCAGAAGCATTGGCAGATACTCTTCGTAATTTAGCCGTCGTTCCAGACGATTCCAAGGTTCAGCACACACTGGAAAAACTGAAAGATGTTTCGATGAAAATCAGTTCTTGCGTAGGCAAAATGGCAGGAATTGAAAAATTGTTGGAAAGCCAACGACAAGAACGTAATGACTTGGAAAAAAAATTGATACAATTACATAATATGGCGGTTTCTGCCGATTCCAAGTATGAAGAAAATTTGCGGGTCATTGAACGTATCAATCAGACTCGTGAAGTCATGGAACAATATTTGAGCTGCATGATCGTGAAAAAAATCGAAAAACTTTCAGAGAATGTTACAGGGGCTTTGCATCGATTATTACGGAAGAAATCTTTGATTCATAAAGTGGTCATTGATCCGAAGAACTTCGAGATTCAGTTTGTTGGTAAAAATAATGAGCCAATATTGAAGCAAAGTCTCTCGGAAGGAGAGAAGCAGATATTTGCTATTTCTGTTCTTTGGGGATTAGCGCAATCATCCCCCCGGCCATTACCAATGATAATCGACACTCCAATGGCAAGATTGGATTCAATACACCGTAAACGCTTGGTAGAACAATACTTTCCGCATGCCAGTCATCAAGTGATTGTGCTTTCAACCGATACTGAAATCGAACCACATCTTCTTCAGACTTTGAAGAAACATGTTTCTCATTCATATTTTTTGAACTACAGTGAAGAACGGAAAGTCACAACAGTTGATAGAGGATTTTTTTGGGAATGGGAAAATCGTAAAAATCAAACCTAATTATTGAGTGCAATCTTACTATGAGTATTAAACAAATTCGACTATCAAATCAGGCCAAAGAGTCATTAATTCGCCTTAAAACAAAAACAGGGATTCAACAGTGGAATATTCTTTGTCGTTGGGCTTTTTGCCTTTCGCTACAAGAACCGACCCCACCAACACCCGTTGATATTCCTGCCGATAGTAATGTTGAGATGACTTGGCACGCTTTTGGTGGAGAACATCATGATATTTACATGTCGTTACTGAGGTTTCGATGTAATGCTGATGGACTCGAACTCACGCCGGAGATCATCAACCGCCAATTTCGTTTACATCTTCATCGTGGCATAAATTACTTAGCCACGCCAAATCGAATTACTAATATTGTTGATTTAATCTCATTGGTATCGAAGTAGGACAAATTGTTGAAACGACAACAAGACTCTCAACGGCGAGACCGATCGGAAGGTATGGCCAGAAGTTATGATACTCAAGAATCTCAATTATTTGCCATCACCGGGCGAATTGAAAAAAAGCCAGCATTTATTTTTTTAATGCAAAGGCTTGATGG
>JBEBTM010000434.1:0-4158 GCA_040393745.1 Thermogutta terrifontis
GCCGCCCGACGGGGTTCCCAAGGCTCCCCAAACGCCGTAGGGACTCGGACCGCTCGTCACACCGCCGTCATTCAAATTCCCGGTATCGATAGTGTCGGAGACAAAGTGTACCGAGTCGTCGACATAAACGGAATTGACCCCGCCCGAATGGTAGCTGTTCGGAGCGAAAACGCCCCAGGCATTGTTATGTTCGGCATATGAATAGATACAGGACGGCGCGTTCGGCGGTAAAATGGTGGTAAATCCCGCATTGGTCGTTCGACCGTCGGTAAAGAGCAACGCTCTCCACGTATCGGAGCCGGAGACGAGCTGGGTACGGTCGCCCGAACTGATGGCGTTGGTCAAACAAGGACCGGGAACCGCCACACCACCACTGTGAATCGTACCGGTTCGGAAAATTCCACCTTTGACCTGGGTCGAATAATTCGCGTCTCCCACGGCTTCGCTGACTGCCACGGTATTGCTCGTGCCGTCGGTACAATTCTCCATTCCCTGATAAATTTTAGGAGCGAACATTCCCCGGGTACCGACTTTCGACGATGCCGATTCGTCCACGTCCGCACGATTATTGTGCCACATTCCGTCTCCATGAGAAACCATATAGCTTTGGCGGGTCTGATCCATGTGAGGCGATGGTTTGTTCGCGTTCGGGTCCGAGGGACAGTGAAGCGTGGAAATCGCTCCCTGATAAGCCGGAGCCGCGATCCAGGGCCAAGTACTGGCCCCGTCTTTGGCGTCTTGATAGATCATCTCGTAACGGGCTCCCTGTTCCATAAACGGGAGAAGAAAAAAAGTCGTTCCAATGATACCGTTGTAACCATCGTCTTCGTGGCTTGCGGTAAAATGATGCAAAACAACGCGGGAAGCGGGGAAAGCCGAGTTGATATCGTGGTAATTATGCAAGGCAAGGCCGTATTGTTTCAGGTGGTTCTGGCATTGCATCCGTCTCGCCGCCTCGCGTGCCGCTTGAACGGCGGGGAGCAAAAGGGCGACCAAAACTCCGATAATGGCGATCACGACCAGCAGTTCGACCAGCGTGAAAGCATTGCTGTTTTTTCGCAATGATAATATTCGCATTTTTTGTTCTCCTTATTAAAAAAAGGGCATTTTTTCAGGCAGCGTCGTATCAATCATGTTTAACGGAAAGGCTATGAATTTCATCGGAATTCAAAACCCGGTCGTAAATTTTGAAATCCTCGATCGTCCCTCCCAGCGAGCCCATGAACTCTTTTTGGGGCATCCAGTTGCCGATCAAAGTGTTTTGCAGTGAAATCGGACGCACGCCGTCCAGGGAAAGCGAAGCGACGATCCGACCGTTGAAATAATGGGAAACGGTTTGTCGGGACGAATCGAAGACCAAGGCGACATGGATCGATTTGCCGACCAGATCCGGCGTGAAAACGATGGGCGAAAGATAGGTTTTCGCGCCACGGATTTTGGGAGAGTAAAAACCGAAATTCAGCGCCCCATTCGGAGCGATATGCCAGTGAAGACCGCCCGAAGCGACCTGGCGGCTCATCAGGATGGGATGAAAAGTCAGCGAATCATGATTTTCAATGGTGATCCGGGCGCAAAATGTCGCCGATTCGAGCGGCGTTTTCGCATTGACGGCGATGCGGTCTTCTTTGTCGACAAGGCGCAAGTTTCCACGGCTTTCGCCACGTCCCGGAACATATTTTCCCCCGCGGATGCTTGTCAAGGCAAATCCGGTCGAATCCCGGCTGTTTTGAATGGTTCCGTCGACCTCTTGAAAGTCGAACGACAAGATCGGGTCCAGAGAAGCGACGTTCTCGGCGGCCTGCTTCCGGCGCTCACGGTTTTCAGCGCATGAGTCGGATTCAAGTTTCATCTTGTCCGGTGAAACGAATTTGGTCGAATCATCGACGGTATAACGATTCTTTTTCCGATCCGAGGCGATCTCGATGCCATCGGTTTTCCCCAGATGAATCGGGCCGGCTTCCTCTCCGAGAATTTGTACAAGACCTTCGACGACTTGAAGATCGGTTTTTCCGGCCGCGACATCCAGAAAAAAGGCGGTTCCCAAGTCTTCGATCGTAGCATGCGGTGTTTGAATCACCAGGCCGATACCGGAGGACGGGACCGTTGCGCTCAACTTGCCCGACATGCAAAACAGTTGATTGTCCGCAAGCAAAGAGACATCCGCAGGCCCTTCGAGAATAATCCTGTTCCCGTTGTAAAGAAGTATTTCGAGAAAACCCGACTTCAACGCAAGCCGACCGCCGTGGATCGGTTCACCAAGCTGGAACGGCTGGTCCCCTTCCCATTGAACGGATGCGGTATCGGTCAAGACGGCGATAGGTCGTCGGATGGCCGCTTCAGGGGGTAACGTGATTTTCGAGGAAAATTCAAAAAAGACGATAAACGGAAACAGACAGACCGCTCCCAATAGCACCAGTATCGGGGTCAATACCGTCTTTCTTTTCTTCTCCAAGCCGACAAGAGATTGCGAAACCGAGGTAGCGGGCTCCAGCATTTCTTCCTTGACGGACGGTTTCTTAATCGATGGTGACGACGCGGCCAGTTGAACGATGTTATGAAAAAAATCATCTTCGAAATCGTCCGTTTCTTTCAAGGATTCGGAAATGTCCAGCGAATAACTTTCCCGGGCTTCATGAACGGTTTGCCAAAGCAGGAAATGCGTCCACTGCATATCCCTCAATCGCTTTCGCACTTTCTCATCACTTGCTTCGAGCAAATCCGCCAGGTGGCCCGCCTCGGTTTCATCGAGAGCGTTTTCAAAGTATTTTTGGACGAGAATTTCCAAACGGTCTTGATCAGGCATGTTTTCCCCTCCTTTGCATGGAAAGGCGGATGCAGCTTCCTAACTTTTGCCGAATGCGAAAAATCGCATGGGCGACCGCGTCTCCGGAAATGCCAAAATGTGCGCCGATCGACTGCGACGTTTGTTTCATAAAATAATGCTGTTCGATCAGGAAGCGTTTTTTTTCGGACAATTTCGACATACATTCCCGCAGCGCGACAATCTCATCGTCAAAACGGCATTCCTCTTCTTTATCCGAAGCCAACTGTTGAAAGAACCGGGCAACCTTTTCCAGTTTCTCCGGCGTTTTTCTTTGTTTTTCATCCCAATGTCGCTGGGCGACACGACAAACGACTCGGCGAAGCACGGGCAAAAGCGCTTCATTGTCCATCGAACCGGCGGGCTCCTCAAGGAATTCAAGGTACGCCGTCTGGGCAATATCGGTAGCCATGTCGGGTGATGGAGCGCGAGAAAACGCCAGTCCCAAAACGAGGCCGTAATTTTTGACAAACCAATGTGATAATAGTTGCTTCGTATCTTCCATGCCGATTGTTTCTGATCATTTCCGCAGGGCATTACCGCCCTCTTCAAAACATTAAGAACAAAATCCGCGTGTATGACGCTTTTTTTGAAATTTCCTGGAAGTATTTTCAATACCGAGGAAAAATAGGGAGATTGCGTGAAAGAGAACAGGAGACCACGGTGTCTCCGAATACGCGAAAAGAAGGTGACAACTCACCGACAATGCGTCAGTGAGAGTCAATAGGAGCACGATACATCAGCCGGAACTCCGCCGGAAAGCGATGGCCCCGCCAAAAATCACTCTTTAACGTGTGATAAGCGTACCCACACGTTCACCGAGCAGGGCACGTTCCAGGTTGCCTTCTGTACGGAAATTGAAGATCATGATCGGCATGCCGTGTTCGCCGCATTTGGCAATGGATTCCTGGTCCATGATCCGGAGATTCTGCTGCCGAACTTCTTCATACGTCAGTTCGGGAAAGAACATGGCGTTCGGATTCTTTTCCGGGTCGTCGCTGTACGCACCGTCGACTTTCGTCGCCTTGAGCAGTACGTCCGCGCTCAGCTCCAGGGCTCTTTGAGCCGCGGCGGTGTCGGTGGTCACGAACGGACTGCCCGTCCCACCGGCAAGCAGAATGATCCGGCCCTTTTCCAAATGGTGCATGGCCCGGCGGCGCAGATACGGTTCAGCCACGGCGTCCATGGCAAAAGCGGTCATGAGACGGGTCGGCTGGCCGACCAGCTCAATGGCATCCTGCAGCGCGAGCCCGTTGATGACCGTGGCCAGCATGCCCATGTAGTGGGCCGTGGATTCCTGGATGCTCGCGTTGGTTGCCTTGAACTGGCCGCCGCGA
>JBEBTM010000435.1:0-4149 GCA_040393745.1 Thermogutta terrifontis
AAGAAGATTCGCGATGCTGCCCAACGGAAGACGAAAGTCCAGCCGTCGCAGATCGCAAGACAGGAGCGGACGCTCGCCAGCCCCAAACGATTCATTCGGGAAGGATATTGTTCGGATTCCTACCGTCGTTCCATCGAACAGTCGGTCGCCGCCGCGAACAAGCGTCTTCCAGAGTCGGAACAAATACCGCATTGGACGCCGTATCAGCTTCGCCATGCCGCCGCGACCGAGATTTCGGAAACCGAAGGACTTGACGTTGCCCGTGCCGTCCTCGGTCAAAAGACGATCAACATGACGCAACGGTACAACCATGCCGACAAGAGGATCGCCGTGAGTATCGCCAAAAAGCGGTCGCAACGGGTCGAAGCCGGGTAACGCCGGCGGTATCCATCCACAGCTCCCTTCCCGCCCTCCGTCGAAAGCCGGAGGGTTTCTTTTTGCCCGATCCCATTCTTTTTCCTTGCGAATCTGGGTAAAATTGAACGTGGACGACAGTGCTGTCCGTCCTGATCTTTTTCGCAATCTCCGTGTACTACTTAATTTACATAACACCATGACCGAATATTACGCCGTTCGAATCATCAAGCCGGATAAAGAAGTACTCGTACACTTTGACGGGCCATTCCAAAAATGGGAACTCGGTGCTGCCGTTGATCTCGGTGACTTGGAAGCAGAGGATATCGATGCGTTAATCGAAATTGTCGAAGAAGAACATAAGATAGAGCTTTCCAAGACATGGGTCGATCCGGATTCTCGAAATGCAATAATACTGTTTCCCCATCAGGTAATTGAAGGACTTAGGAAAACCGACAAGGCAAGATTTCAAGGACTTCTACGTCGATATTCGGAGGGCATCGTCCGACGTATTCTTGACGACACATTCATCAATCCTCTCGTATTATGTGAACAGTGTGTTTGTGACATACGTCAGCCGGAAGGGCAGAAAGAAACGATAGAAGAAAAGCGTATCGTGGAGGAGAGGCTGATATTATTTTTGCGAAAAAATCCTGATTTCAAAGGATCGGCTAATAGTTTGGCAGACTTGGCAGGCTGTTCGCATACCACGATTGATACCTCACCTGCTTGGAAGGCGTTTCTCAAAGGGAAAAAAAGTGCCAACAGAGAATATGCAGAAAAATACAAGGGGACAATCGAGGACGACTGGGAAGGAATTGATGAAAAGCTTGATTCCGATGGCAAAAACACGAACAAACAAAACGGTAGTTTGAAGAAGAAAAAATAAGACTTGCAACCGGCTTGCAACCAGTGGTCGAGGTTGCAAGTGTAAAAATCTGAAGAATTTTTAAGCCTTTGCCATGCAAGGGCTTTTTTTATTTCTTGAAAGAAAATCTCCGCAAAATGGTTGCAATTCTGCCTTAGGGTAGAAACGGTCATCGGTGATCGTTTTACGTCAAGCGAATCCACGCGGTGAAATCGAGTTGCAAGTCCGACTTTATTCAGTGGAAGTTCTAACCCACTCGGAGACATGGAACTTTTGACCATCAAACAAGTGGCTGCGGAGCTTCATGTCTCCGAGTCAACCATCCGGCGGCGTCTGCGGGAACGCCGGGAAGGAAAGAGCAGTTTTCCGCTCCCGATTTTTTCTCCAAAGCGAAAGGCCCTGTGGAAGATCGAAGAGATCATCGACTGGAAGGAAGATGAACCCTCCGGCCCGACGATCGAAACGTCATCCCAGCGTAACCGGCGTCTCACTATCGCCCGAAACCAGCTTCAAGCTCAACACAAGGTCAAGGTGAAGAACGGAAAGGAGGGTGCGATCAAGTAATATTCGTCACCAATTCGGTTTTTCATTGTATCACGAAACTTTCATTTGTCAAAACCTTTTCCAAACATATTTATCATGAATAAGAAATTTGTTTTCAAGTCGCTGTCCCGTTTCGAAAACGAGGCCGGAATGTTCGAACTCGAATCGGTCGGAATGTCACCGGAATTCAACGTGCCGATCACCGTTTTCAATCGGGACGACGAACAGTTTCTTCAAATTGCCGAAGAGATCGGCGAAGCCTATGGTGAAGCGGTCGGTTACTCCATCGAAGTCATTCACGTCACCAAGATGCTGACTGTGACGAAACGCGGTCGCCGATATTTCGAGAGCCGTCCGTTGTGCGACAAAAGCGATGCCGATGACATTCTCGATATTCGTGACAAAATTGCTTTTCCGAAAGGAGTTCGATTTTTCGATTGCGAATTCTTCATCCTGTATCCCCTTGGCGAGGAAAACGTGGAAGAGGAGTACTATTGGATCGCAGCCGTTCCTTGTGTGGCCTAATGCCATTGTAATGCCGGATGGAGAGACATCCCTCCCCGTCCGGTATTCTTTATAAGCGTTTTAGGTCCATTTTACGTACATGCTCCATTCTCTCTGATTGTCTTATTCTGTTCGTCTTTCATTGAAAGACCATATTGTATTGGACTATCAGAAACAATGGACATGTTCGCCGTATGAGGATGAAATCAGGATATTCATATCGAAAGTATGGGACTATTTCAGGAAAACCCAAGGCGGGCGGCATACCCTTTCGCCAACCGGCCCAAGAGTGCGACCGCTTCAATTGAATCACACAACAATCTCGCTTGGCAGGAAATCGTTTTGAGTCGCAACAACAAACGAGAACCACGACACTCGATTGTCGTACACTTCCTGAAGAACCTCGAAGTGGAGCAACTGTGCCAGAAGTGGAAGAAACTCAAATGTTACCTCCAAAAAGTCGGGATCGTCGCACTCAAAGTCGCCGAGATCACACGCGACGCACTGAAAAGACCGAGAGATCGAATTCACCTCCACTTGGCGATAGATGGGGATTGGACCGAAAAGGAATTGAGATCGATTTTTAAGGATTGCTGTTTGGCGAGCGGTCTTGAAGAAAAGGACTTTCGAATCGATTATAGGGCGATTTATAATTTCACCGGTTGGGTACGTTACGTTATGAAATACAAGCAGCCGGATAAGATCATATTGTTTGTACCAAAAACGGGAATCAAGAAAATCGAAGCGGTCGGTCCTTGGTATCTGGATGAGGAAGGCAGAAAGATTTTCCGCAAGGAAGCATGGGAAAAAGTGAAAACGAAACAAAAAGCATTGAAGGAACAACAAGCACTGTATTCAAGTCAATTTTTCGATGAACAACACAATCAAACGGAGGAATAAATGGAACGTAAAATTCACAGGCTCGCGAGTCTGTTCCCGTTGGTGCTAGACAAGGAGTACGAACGACTTCGGGACGACATCAAGGAGAATGGTCTCCGTCAACCCATCGTCACGTACAAAGATGAAGTGCTCGACGGGCAACGAAGGAAGCAAGCCTGCAAGGAACTCGGCATTGAACCGGAAACTACGGAATACACCGGCGACGATCCGTTGGGATTTGTGATCTCGGCCAATGTTCATCGCCGTCAGTTGAACGAATCCCAGAGAGCAATGATCGCGGCGGGCCTTGCCAACATGCGTCGAGGAACGCGAACGGATTTGGAACCTCCGGCAAATTTGCCGGAAGTCTCGCAAGAGCGAGCCGCCGAGATGATGCAAGTCTCCCCAAGAAGCCTTCGAAATGCTAAAACGATCAGAGAAAAAGGAACGCCCGAACAAATCGAGTCCGTCCAAAACGGATCGAAGACCATATCGAAAGTTCTGAAAGAAATCAATCCGCCGAAGAAAACGGGCAATTCTACTTCACCAACTGCGACAACGGTCGAAACGAATAACGATGTGTGCGAATCCGATTCGCCGACCGAGACGACACCAGAGCCGGTTGACGATAAAGTGGAGGCCGTCTGCGAGCAAGTCGCGATGACGTATACAGGCAATGAATTTCTTGATCGCTTCAAGGAGGCTCTTCAAGGACTTCAAACGGACGACCAAAAACGTGTTCAATTCTTTCTACTTCTTTTGCGTATAATGATCCACGATGGATTTTCCGACTCAAAATTCATGACGGAGTTCGTTCAAGCGGCAATCGAAACGATCAAAAAGTATCTTCCGACTCAAGATAATTCGACGGACATCTCGTTTTGATCCGGCGAAAATAATGTTACAATCTTTTTATGAAAGGGGCAAAATGAAAACCAAAAAGCATTATCATTTCTGGGTATATACTTTACTCCACCTGAAATTTCGTTAAACTAGGCGGG
>JBEBTM010000436.1:0-4116 GCA_040393745.1 Thermogutta terrifontis
CCAGGTCGACTTCCCAGCTCACATCGACAAACGATTGGGGGAAAATCCGAACCAGTTGCGATGGCAGCGGCAGATCGCCCAGGCAGGCATGAAGATAATGCGTCGTTTCGCCGCCCTGCGAATCGGAAGCCGGATTCTCGGCAAAGGAGAAAACGCGCACCGTCAAACGAAGCGTCTTGCCCGGCTCGGTCGTAACGAGATAACCGTCCGTGGCGGCTACGGCTTTTTCTTTGTCGTACTGAAATCTGAGCAAAAGATCGCTCGCCAGAGCCGGTTGACGCCGAGGCCGAAAGAGTTCGGAAACGCCGCCAGGATGACAGATGCGATACGCCCGGGTGGTTCCGTGAATCTTTCCGGCCAGGGTTTGCTCGTCAAAGCCGAGGTAATACATCCGGCCGGGCTCGACGTACATTTCGTCGTCCGCGAGAACGTCATCGGGTTCGGTGAAAAAGACGAGGTTTCCCGTGACGGATTCTATTTTCGTAACCGTTTCCGGCAGCTTGATTTTCCGCCGTTCGCCTTGCGCGGACGTGTACAGTACGGCGGTGTAGTTTCCTTCGGGATGCCGGAAAACCCGGGCCCGGAGCACGTTTTCGTCACCGACGTCAATATCTCCAACGTATTTCGTACATGAAAGAGCCTGGATCATCTGCACATAGGCAGCCATACTCCGGCACGGCGTTCCCAGGCGGTCGGTCATACCGAAATTGTTGTCGTTCTCTTCGTAAAAGGGGTAAACGAACGGAAAGTACCGATCCACGCCACAGGCCCGGGCCTCGACGCCTTTCATGGCGATGTCGACCGCGCTTTCGAAATCCTGATCCGTCGGCGGACGATCCGGCCCCCGCCGCCAGGGCCGCCCGCATTCGGTGAGCCAAAGCGGCATGCTCGAATGGCGGTGTTTTTGGAGGAAGCGGCGGTATTTTTCAACGAGCGTTTCCATGTCGGCCGCGCGGTCGTAAGAATGAAAACTGAAAGCGTCCGTAAATTCGAGGAGCCCGTTCTCCGCGGCGCACTGGAGCCAATCGGGATGAAAATGCGCGACCACGCCGCCGACGACGGGCCTGTGCTCACCGAAACGGTCGCCGGGAGACTGTCGAATTCCGTGCGCGGCCGCCCGGACCACGGCAACGTATTGATCGGCGGGCAGGTTCGAACCGAAGAAGATGTCGGGCTCGTTCCAGATTTCGACGCCGCCCCAGGTGTCTCGCCAGCGCTCGGCGACGGTTTGCCAGCTCCGAGCCGTTTTGACCAGGTCGCCGGGGTATTTTTCAATGCGGTCCGTCCAACCGGGGGCGTCGTGGAACAGTTCGAGAACCTGGATGCCGTGCTCCTTGCAGGTCTTGCGCAATTTTTCGTAGCGGTTATTTGCCTGCCAGTCGAATCGGCCTTCCTCGGGTTCGATGGCCGCCCAACTGACTCGTTCCCGGATCATGCCGATTCCGCTACGTGCCGCGATTTCGACCAAATCCTCCCGGAGCGCATCGTCGCCGACGAGCCAGGAAAGAGCCCCGTCGATGGCGAAAAATCCGTCCCGGGAGCCCTGAAAAGCCGGCTGAACGACGACGCCGAAACGCTGTTTGATCGGATTCAGGTGGTGCCCGACGAACTCGATTTCCCAAAAGCCGGGGGAAAGCGTCACGGGAACCCGAACGGTTTTTTCGTTCAAAGTAAACGTGCATGGTAATTCCCGGAGGAGCTCGCCGTCGCTGCTCCGGAGCCGGAATTCGATTTCGTCCGAAATTTCCAGCGTGATGTTCTCGTCGGCGTGGAAATGCAAAACGGTTTCCACGTCGGGCTCGATGAAAAACTGCCGAACGTTCTCGGGTCGAAGCGTCACGCCCTGAGAAATCGCAACAGAAAACCAAAACGCAAAAAAACAAAGAACATACCGCATCATATATTACCCCCTCGATACGCTTGCGTTTTAGCCACCGGCGCGTCCGGCATGTATATTCATTACGATAAAGCCCCGCTCAAATCCCCCAATGCCCGGTACAGCGCCTGGGTGCCGTTTTTGGCCATCCCCTTCGATTTCGCGGCGATGTAAAGCTGCTCGGCCAGGGCCAGACCCGGCAGCGCGATGCCCATGCGTTTCGATTCCTCGAGCGCGATCCCCAGGTCCTTGACGAAATGCTCGATCATGAAGCCGGGCTCGAAATCCTGTTTCAAAATCCGGGGCCCCAGATTCGACAGGGACCAGCTTCCTGCGGCGCCGCCGGAAACGGATTCGAGCACGGCTTCCGGATCGAGCCCCACCTTGAAAGCGTACAATAATGCTTCACAAAGCCCGATCATGCCGCCGGCGATGAGAATCTGGTTGACCATTTTCGCGTGCTGTCCGCTACCGGCGGGACCTTGGTACACTGCGGTTTTTCCTAAGAGATTCCAAAGCGGCGCGAGAGCCCGGGCCGTATCTTCGTCGCCACCGATCATGATCGACAGTGTGGCGTTTCGGGCTCCCGAGTCCCCGCCGGACACGGGGGCGTCCAGCGCGACAACGTTTTTCGCACGACAATAGACCTCAATCTCCCGGGCCAGGCTCGGGCTGCTCGTCGTCATGTCGACGACGACTCCGCCGGGCGCGAGTCCTTCGAGCACGCCGTTTTTCCCCAGGATCGTTTGCCGGACGTCCTGCGGAAAACCGACGATGAGAAAAACGACGTCCGAACACCGGGCCACCTCGACGGGAGTGTCTTTCCAAACGGCTCCGGCGGCGATCAGGTCGTCGGCCTTGCTTTTCGTCCGATTATACACGGCCAGCGGATAACCGGCCTTGCGAAGGTGCATGGCCATGCTTCGGCCCATGATGCCCGCGCCGATCCAACCGATCCGGGTTTGTTCCGTGATTTGCATGTTTTCCAGGGGATTCAGTATTGGTAGATTTCGCGGAAATAGACTTTATACGTTCGAAAACCGATATGTTCATACAGTTTCACGGCGTGCAGGTTGTCGCCGGTGACTTCGAGCGTAACTTTCTTCATGCCCGACTTTTTGAAACCGTAAAGCGAGCCGAGCAAGACGGCCCGGCCGAGTTTTCGGTTGCGGAATCCCGGCAACACCGCCACGTTTTGGATCGCGCCGACATCGTCGGAATGCCGCATGCCCTGGATGTTGGCGACGTACTCGACGAAGCCCGCGACCGGCTCCGTAGCGATGAGCAGCGTCGCGTCGGGTAGGAAGGACGAGCTCGAAGAAATCGCGTCCATGAGCCGGACGCAACGGTCGTAATCGCGAAAAGTCGGGAAAATCCGCCCGTCCATGTCGTCACGAAAACTCCGGTGCTTCACGTCCGCATGGGTTTCGAGCAAATCGGGATGCCAGGGCACAAAACGAAACCCCGCCGGAATTTCCAAAGACGGAAGCGGCGTGAGCGAAAAATCGAAAGCCATCTGGAGGCGTTTGACATGGAGAACCGACATGCCCCCATTATGACGGATGAACGGGAAGCGTTCAACCACGGGGGTTCGGCAAAGATGGTTTTCCAAGCGTCTCCGATAAGGCGGTCACACAAATCGCCGGACCGTGAGCGTCACATTCTGACCGCCAAAGCCGAAACTGTTGCTTAGACAGACGTCGCATTTCGCTTTTCGCGGCTTGTTCGGCACGTAATCGAGATCGCAGTCGGGGTCCGGCGTTTTATAATTGATCGTCGGCGGTAGAATTCCGTCCCGAATGGCCAGGATACAGTAAATCAGTTCGCTTCCCCCCGCGGCGGCGACGAGATGCCCGGTGACGCTTTTCGTGCTGGAAACCGGGACGTTTTTGGCATGCTCACCGAACAGGGTTTTGATCGCCAAGGTTTCGGTGCGGTCATTCACCGTGGTGCTGGTCCCGTGGGCGTTGATGTAATCGACGTCATGGATCGTCAGGCCGGCATCCTCAAGCGATTTTCGCATGCAACCGACGGCGCCCCGACCCTCGGGATGAATGTCCGTGATTCGGAACGCATCGGAGGTCGCCCCATAACCGACCAGTTCGGCATGGATTTTCGCCCCTCGCTTTTGAGCGTGCTCCAGGTCTTCGAGAATGACCATCGCGGAACCTTCGCCGAGCACGAAACCGTCGCGTTCCTTGTCGAAAGGTCGGGAAGCGCCGTGGGGGTCGTCGTTGTTC
>JBEBTM010000437.1:0-4105 GCA_040393745.1 Thermogutta terrifontis
CGTTCGCGATGAAATTGGCGGCGGAAGACGGTTTGGAAGACGTCCATCCGTTCAACGATCTCGACATCGCCGCGGGGCAGGGGACCATGGCGTTTGAAATCCTTGACGCCTTGCCGGACACCGATGTGATTCTCGTCCCCGTCGGCGGCGGTGGACTCATTGCCGGACTGGCCACGTTGGCGAAAACGCTCAAGCCGGACATCCGGATCATCGGCGTGGAACCTTCGGGAGCGGCCTGCATGAAAATGTCGCTCCATGCCGGGCACGTTACGTCGCTGAATCATGTCGAAACCATTGCCGACGGCGTGGCCGTGAAAACACCGGGCGATGTAGTCTTTCCGTACGTGGAACGTTACGTCGAAGACATCATCACGATCGACGACCGCAAGTTGGTCGACGTATTCCTTGACATGATGGAAAATCACAAAATGATCGTCGAAAACGCGGGCCTGCTGTCCGTGGCGGCGATGAAGTATCTCGACGCAAAGGGCAAAAATGTCGTTGCCGTTCTCAGCGGCGGAAATATGGACGTGATCACGATTTCGTCACTGGTCCAGCACGGCTTGCGTAACCGTGGCCGGATTTTTACGTTCAGTGTGTTGCTTCCCGACCGACCGGGCGAGCTTCACCGGATTTCAGGAATTGTCGCACGGGAAAAGGGTAACATCATCGAACTGGAGCACAACCAGTTCGTGGACATCAACCGCAACAGCGAGCGGGGCACGGAACTCCGCGTGACCCTGGAAGCCTTCGGGCACGAGCACAAAAACTCGATCATGACCGTGCTGTCACAGGAAGGGTATACTGCGAAGGTAGTTTGAGCTTCCGTTCGCTTGTCCGCATTTCGTTTTCACGAAATCTTTTTGACGCTTTTTTGTTGACTTTTTCGGTTCTTGTGTGAATAATGAGATTCTATTATGGTGGCGAGAGGGCTTTGCCTTCGCTTGCCGCGTTATGATATAGTTATGATATAGTTATGATATAGTTATGATATAACGGTTATAGCCATTTGTGAAAAGGAGAACTGTAACATGTCACAGGACAAAACCGCCGTGATTTCCGGGAGAGTCGGTTTCACTCTCGTGGAGTTGCTTGTAGTCATCGCGATTATAGGCGTGTTGGGCGGCCGGATGCTGCCCCCCGTCCAGGCGGCACGCGAATCCGGTCGTCGAACCCAGTGTATCAACCAGGTTCGGCAAATCGCCTTGGCCCTGCAAAATTATCACAGCGCCCACAATGCCTTTCCGGCCACGCATTCCTGGCTCAAGGGTGTGGGCGGAAATCGGTGGAGCGCAATGATGCAATGCCTTCCGTTCATGGAACAGGATGCTCGTTATGAGGCTATTCTCAGCAGTGGGCTCGCGAACACATGGACGCAGCATGCGAGTCTTCAGGGAGCCATTGCAACGCTGATGTGCCCCTCGGATGGAGGTGGGCGTTCGTTGACAAATTCTCCGACCAACTACGGTTTTAGTTGTGGAGACTTCATGTACAACTGTGGCGCCGACAGCGGGGACGCTTATCGCCGGATGCCAATGTCGCCACATAAGTGGGGGCCCGGTTCCCGAATCGGTGATGGTTTGTCCAATACCGTGGCCGTGAGTGAATATGTCATCGCCACGGAACCGAGTTCTAGGCTTGTCAAAGGCGGTATCGCCAAGATATCCAGCCCGGATAATGCCTCGGGCGGCGGACCCATGGGAAAATGTGGCCTGTCCGCTTTGACCGATGCGGGAGATCGGGGGACATTCAAAAGTTCGATCGACACTCAAGAGACAAACCATCCTACCGAGCCCCAGCAAACTTTCCGGGGCGGTCGATTTTATGATGGCCGGCCTTCCTACGCCGCGTTCCATACCGTGACGCCACCCAATTCGCCGGCCTGTGCTCACCCCACGACGGATGCTAACGGCGATAACCCTGTCGTTTGGCTTATGCCGCCGACGAGTAACCATCCCGGCGGGGTCGTCGTTGCCATGTTCGACGTCAGCACCCGATTTGTCAGCGATTCCATCGACTGTGCCGGTGCCACGGCGGGTCAGAGAAACTCCGGTGAGAGTCCCTACGGCGTCTGGGGGGCCATCGGTTCGGCCAACGGAAAAGAAACCAAGACGCTGAACTAACCCTTCTAGAGAGGACCGCTATGATCGACCGCAAATACGTGTGGTGCCTGCTTTGTTTGACGCCATTTTTGGTCGCCGCTATCGGATGTTCGGAAAAGAAGCCTGACGGTATGCCGCCCCTTGTTCCCTGTACGGTTACCGTCACGCAAGGAGGTGCTCCGCTGGCCAATGCCAATGTGACCCTGTTCCCGCTGGACGGCAGCCAATGGACGGCCAACGGCAGCACGGACGGCAGCGGTAAAGCCGTGATGTTCGCTTGGGGATCGCACCAAGGGGCACCCGTCGGCAAATACAAGGTGACCGTGGCCAAAATGGAAACGGACAAAGCCGCTGTGGCTCGTTCGTCCAGCGATGAACCGAGTACGGACCCGCCGCCGAATTCCTATAATCTGGTCGAGGAAAAGTACGGAATGAAAGATTCGACAACCCTGGAAATCGAGGTTGTCAAAGGCACGACCGAGTACAAAGTCGAAGCTGGCGCCGCGGTTCGGGAACTGATTCCGCCGAAGATTCCTTGAGACACGGAAGCTCCCGTATCTCTCAAAACGGCGTCTGCCCGGCATAAACTCAGGACCAGCGGGCGATGGCCAGTCGGGCGTTGTAGGCGGCGATGATTTCATGGTGTCGAAGAACGCCCAAAAGGCGTTGCGGGGCGTCCGGGGCGACCACGGGCAATTCGGTCACGTCCCAGAGTTTGCACATGCGCAACGCCTTGTACAGGTCGTCATCAGGGCGAATCGTGATTTCGAGATTCTGTGACAAGTCTCCGGCCGTATAGTGGTTCCACTTCTTGCGGTTTCGAAAAATGGACCAAACGTCGCTCGCCTGTACCACGCCGATGTACCGGCCTTCGGCATCCAGAATGGGAAACAGCGAATCCGGATTCGAGGCAATGCGTTTAACCGTATCGGGAATCGACATGCCCGCGGGAATCGTGACGGTTTCCGAACCGTTGCCCGGCTCGCCGTCCAAAACACCGCGAACGGTCAAAACTCGAAGCAGATCGACGGAATAATTGCCGAAGTGGGCTTCGCTGTCTATCGGGGAAAGAACCTGCTCTTCGTAAAGCGACGTCGATGGTGATTGAATGGCCATTTGCAGCAGATTCAACAGTACCAGGGGCACCAGCAGCGTGTACTGACCGCCGATCATTTCGCAAACGATCACCGCCGCCGCAAGGGGCAGTTTGCCGATGCCCGCATAAAAGGTGGCCATGCCGATCAGTACACAGGTGACCACATCCGGCGCCATGTGCGGATAACCGGCCAAATCGAACCCCATACCGGTCAAGTGCCCCAATGCGCCGCCGATCAGTCCGCCGATGAAAAGCGACGGAGCCAGCATGCCGCCGCTACCGCCGGAGGAAATCGTGAGCGACGTGGCCAGCATTTTCGGGACGATGAGCATGAGAATCACAAGAAATGGCAACTGGCCTTCCATGAGCCGGTGCATCCACTGGTAGCCGGCTCCGAGCACCTGCGGATAGCACAAGGCGATGCAGCCGAGCAGAAAACCGCCCAAGGCCGGCTTGAACACATCGGGAATCGGCAAACGGTGGAAAAAGCGGTTCCGCGTTTCCCGAACCATACGCAGGAACAGGAATCCCGCCAAGGCGATGATCGGTACGAACAACAGGAAAACGACGGGGTCCGTCCAGTGGTGAATGCCCACCGTGGTCGGCACGTCGAAGGGCCGCATGTCGCCGTGAAAGAAACGGAATACGGAATAACCGGCCAACGAGGCGATCGTACAGGGCAGGAAAGCCGCCAGTTCCAGGGCCGTACTGGCATAGAGAACTTCCGTAACATAAAGCGAGCCGCCCAGGGGAATCTGAAAAATGGCCGCCACCCCGCCGGCGGCACCGGCCAACCACGCAACTGGCTGTCGTGGATTGCGACGGCTTCGGCGAGTTGCTTGACCAATCCGCCGAGTTCGCCCATTTCAGCGGCAATCGGATCGAACCCGCCGCGCTCCCGGTTGGT
>JBEBTM010000438.1:0-4094 GCA_040393745.1 Thermogutta terrifontis
GAGCCGCTCCACGGCGCCGCGACCGGCGTTGTCCAGGAGGATCAAACTGGAAAAACCGTATTGTTCCACGGCGATGCGGTCGATTTCGCGGGACTGTTTACAGGTGAGGCGTTTCATGGTGGGTTTACCGATGTCTACACCGCTCGGCTAAACGGGGGATTTCGCTAATAATACGACACATTCAGCGGCGATGGCTTCTTCCCGCCCCACAGGCCCCACGGATTCGCCGGTCTTCGCTTTCAAGCCGACCTGGTCGGACTCAATGTCCAGAATCTCGGCAATGCGGCGTCGAATCGCATCTTTGAATGATGAAAGCTTTGGACGCTGTGCGAAGACGATGGAATCCAGGTTGACGATTTGCCAGCCGCGCTGTCGGACCGTGTTCCAAGCCAAACGCAGCATGTCGGCCGAATCACGTCCCCGGTTGACTGGGTCGCTGTCGGGAAACATTTCGCCGATGTCGCCGAGTCCTGCCGCTCCGAGCAGCGCATCGGTCACGGCATGGAGCAGTACGTCGGCGTCGCTGTGCCCCTGAAGAGCCCGCTCATGGGGAATGCGAACGCCCCCCAATGTCACGGCGTCGCCTTCAATCAAACGATGCGTGTCGTGTCCCAGGCCGACGCGGAGTTTCATACCGGGGAAGCTCCGTTTTCAGGGGATTCCGGATCCGGTTGCGGTTGAAGGAACGGGGCCGTGAGTTCTTCGAAGACCAAGAGGCCCGGAAAGAAATTACGATTCCCGGAAGCGAATTGCAGCGACGTTTGCTGGTCCTTGTGGACGATGGCGAACGTTGGCGGATTGGCGTTGTTGAGCATGCCGAAAATTTCGACCTGGCCATACGGGATTTCCGTTACGCCGATAACTTGCCCCCGTTTGCGTTGTTCGTAAATCACGGCTTTGTCGGTGAGGTAAATGTCCGTGATCCATGGGACCCGGTGTCCTTCGGCAACGGCGTCCTTCATCCGTTTGGCCAGGTTTTCGGTGAGTTTAGCTCGAACGACTCCAAAATTGCCTTCCTCGCCTTTTTGGTTCGTAAACGTGAGATTGAATTTTTTCGTACCGCATTCCGGATTGAGATAAAGCACAAATGTGAAAATCGTCCCGGTGTAGGCACCGTTATAATACTGGTCTGTCCGGCCCCATTCGAAGCCTTCGACATCATCAAAGCGGATTTCCTTTTCCGACCGGGGCCAAACGACGACGAAGCCGTTTTCGTAAAAGCGTTTTCCGAACGAATTCGCCCAGAAGATCGGTAGCAGTATCAAAACGAAAACGCCGATACCAATGCCGACACCCATGCCCAATTTGCCGTCTTCAGGGAGATCCATCCAAAGGAGCACGGAGACAAATGCGGCGATAAGCACAGAGACGACAAAGCCGATGATGAAAAAAACAAGGACGGAAATCCGTTTGGTTTCAAAAAGGAAGCGGCCCAGACCTTCGACGGGGGTGTCGTCAGGTTTGATGAACTTGGCAAGAAAATGGATGAGCCAATCATCGTTTTTTCCGCCGGTTTTGGTCGAGAAACAGGCCTCCTGTTCACCGCGACGCCAAACGTAAATCCGGCCCCCGAAGGTTTCCGCGGCCCCGATTCGGTCCAGCGGCAGCGATTCGGCGTCTCCGAAGGCGTCTTGGAAATTCAATGTCCGATCCGAAATGGACCAGTCATCACCCTCAACGGCCCTGCCGGCGTCCAGCTCCCGTTCGAAACGCTCGCCCACGGTGTCGATGATCTTGACAATGAAATCGATCAGCGGGTCGGGTTTGTCGCTTCGGCTCGTGTGCGTCAGCTTCAGCGGTTTATTCCGGTTTCGGAGCCAGACATAAAAAATCCGTTCGGTGAGAATGTGATTTTTCGATGAAAAAAACGTGCTCGGCTTGGCATTGACGTTCAGCGACGTGCCGTCGATGTCGTCCATGAGATAGGATTCCGCCCCAAACACGGAGGAGAACTGGAATCCGTTTTCAATGGGAATAATCCACCGCCGTTGGAAAAATTGGGCAAGCAGGAACGACTCAAAACAGAACCAGACCAGACCCAGCGGGACAATGGCGAAAAGCAGTTCGCCCTGAAAATTCTGCTTCCACCAGAAATAGATCAAGGCGATCAAACCCGCCCGGAGCGGCCAGGCCAGGATTTTGACCCAAACGGGCACCGCGCCCGCCACGAGAACGGGCCGCTCGAATTCTGCCGGGGCGAAATCATCGCCGGGCACGGTTGCGTAATCGTCGGACATGATATTTCGTAGCGAAAACAGGGAGGGGCGATGCTATTTCCAACCGTGGTCGTTTCTGACGGCGATCATGGATTCGAGGATGTCGTTCCATGTTTGCGGATTCATCATGACGTCGTTCGAGAACATGCAGCCGTCCCAGCAGATGTGTAGGAACCGTTTGGTCAGGCCGTCTTCATCGCGAAGCCAGTACCCGGCGTAATGCGGAATGTTCAGTTTACCGGCAGGATCCTTCGGCAGGCAGTGTCGGCCCGTTTTGTCGTGGCTGCCGCTCCCGAAGACGGTGCCATCGTTTTGGGCGATGTGCAGGTCCACGGTCCAAGGTCGGAGGGCATTGGTCATTCGGCGGTAAGCCACATCGAAGGTTTCCTTGTCACTCCAGTCGAAATTCTCGGGTAAAAGTCGGTCTTCCGGGGCATTATAGCCGAGCAGATACAAGAGCGTGTGCGACATATCCGCTTGAAATCCCAGCGTTTGCGGCCGGTCGACCATTTCGAGAATCTGGAGCATCCGCCGCCAGCTATGGATGCCCCCCCAACAGATTTCGCCTTCGCAGGCCAAAACTTCGTCGTATCCTGCGGCGATTTCACAGGCTTCCGTGAAGGTTTGGGCGATGAGCTTCTGGTTGCCTTCGGGATCCTGGGACCATTGCTCAACACCGGCCGAGGTGTCGATACGCACACAGCCGAAGGGTCGGACACCGAGCTTGCGAAGCCTCTGGGCGATATCGCAGGCTTTTCGAATCTGGGTGAGAAAGGTCGCCCGCTCGGTCTCGGTGCCCATGGCATTGCCGCCGTCCCACACGGGGGCGACGAGAGTTCCGATTTCCAGGTTGGCCGCCTGGGCCTTTTCGGCAAGGCGTTTCAGATCGTCGTCCGAAGAATCGATATCGCAATGGGGGGCACTCAGGAACAGGTCGAAGCCATCGAATTTCACACCGCCGACCTCGGCCGCCGCCGTGAGCCGGATCATGGTATCCAGATCGATCACAGGGTTGCCGGGCTCGCCTTTGCCGACCACGCCGGGCCAGGTTGCGTTGTGGAGCTTCGGAAGATTGTTCGCCTTACGTTTCGCCATGATGGAGCCTCCCAAACGAGGTACACAAAGAAATATGGAAACAAATGTAAATAAACTCAGCCCCAAGTGCCGGCGTGTGATGGAAGATCCATACCGCCTCCAAGCCCGCACACTAACGGAACATTCTAACCATTTTGAGTCGGCGGTTCAATCATTGCGAGAAAAAAATGACGGGACCGGGACGAAGAGCGACGATCCGCAGTTGGCACATCCATGACAAAACCGTTCTTGCCGGGTTTGACGGTTATTCCGTGCCCGTTTGAACGGCTCTCCGTTTTCATGAGCTTTTTTTCTTCTTTGAAGAAATTCCTTTTCCCAAAACGCCGAAAAATTGAGATGCGTGTCCCTGTACGGGTTTCCACATGGTTGTACTACGCAACAAGGAAGGTGTGTTTTGGTTGTATTCCAGCGCATCCACCTACTTCCGGTTCGACGAACGGGAGATCGGCCCACTTATACATCCAGGGATGACAAAAGATTTTTCCAGGAAAAAACAATGAAAACGTCTTTCATTTTTCGCGGGTTCGCACTTGCCTTCCTTGTCGGCTGCCTGACCTTGTCAGGTTCCGTGTACGCCCAGGGGGTTCTGCTGCGTAGCGTTGGGGCGATCAATGAGTCCATGGGAAGCGTGGCGACGGGAACCCCGATCGACTCGGCGGGAGCCCTGAACTGGAACCCGGCCAGTATTTCGGATTTGGAAAAGAGCGAGCTTTCTTTCGGACTCGGCATCATCCTGCCCGAAACCAGGGTTTCCTCAAGCTTGGCGGGCGTGAGCGGTTCGAC
>JBEBTM010000439.1:0-4087 GCA_040393745.1 Thermogutta terrifontis
AAAAGGAAGATCATGGCCGAAGTTGCTTGATTTCTTCGATAAGAGTGGTAAAAATGATGCTGTCCACCACAGAAGAAGTAAAATACGGCAACTGTGACAAACTATTGGGATTGAACATACTTAAATGGTCATTTCGAACGGAGCCACGGCATGTCCCAGCAAAAATGGTATTATCTCAATCCGTCTCTGCAAAAGGTCGGTCCGATTACCTCCAAGGTTTTTAAGGTTCTTGCCGACAACGGTTCCATCCAACCGGATACCACCTTGATCACCGAAGACGGCTCCAAGGTCATCCCGGCGGGCACCGTAAAGGGGTTATTCCCGGAAAAAGCATCATCTACGGTTCCTCGTGAGGAGCCGATTGATCTGGCGCTGACGCCGATGCCGACATCGCAACCGTCGCCTGCCACGCCGCAACCACCGCCCCCGCCGCCGGTTTTGCCGGTCAATCAGCCGATGGCCGCCCCGGCGCATCAGGCATCGCCTTTTGATCAGATGCCAGACCCGTTCGCCCAGTTTCCGTTGACATCCATGCCGGCGACTCCGATGCCGCAAGGCGGTTATCAGGCCGGTGGATACTCCGCCCAACCCTATCCGGCGGCATCGAGTTCGTCGAACAACCTTCTGATTGTGCTGGCCGGCGGTTTGGGAATCTTCCTCGTGATGATTTTGTTTTTTTTCCTGATGACAAAGTCACCTGACAAGCCCGCCGGACAGGATGTGGCTGAAAATCCCCCCGTGGCCGCGTCGGATGCGGATGCCGTAAAGAAACCTGTCAAGAAGGCGCCGGTTCAAGACGACTGGGAATACGATGACGACTTGGATGACAGACCGGCACGGCCTGCGAAATCGGCAAAAGCGGCGGAGGCAAGTGATCCGGACCCCTGGGCGGTCGTTGATGAAAAACCTGACCGAGTTCCTGAGGAGAGAAAAGCCCCCCGTCGGGGCGGCCCGCTTTCCACGGAAGATTTGATCGCCGAATACGAAGGGTCCATTGCGCTCATCAGCGGTAAGTCCAGCAGCGGTTCCGGGTTCGTTGTCATGCCGGGCGTCATTGCCACGAATAGTCATGTGGTCAACTCGGAGGAAATCGACGATCTGGAAGTCATCTTCCCATCGCAAACGGATCGTAAAAAAGGCCCGTTTAAAGCGAAGCTCCTTTACGAGGATTCCGATCGTGACTTGGCGTTCCTGGCCATTCCCAGCAAGGAGCATGTCGTTCTCGAAGTGAAAAAAAATTATAAATTCCGACGAGGTCAAGACGTCGTCGCCATCGGCAGTCCCGGTCGCGGCGATGGTAAAGTCCTGGAAAATGCCGTGAGCAAGGGCATCCTGAGCACACAGACCGAGGTCGACGACCAGGAATACTACCAGCTCAGCATCGCCGTCAATAGCGGCAACTCGGGTGGGCCTGTTCTCGACAGTGAAGGTAGCGTTCTGGGCGTGGTTACCTTGAAGGCGACCAAGACCGAAGCCATGGCCTATTGCATCCCGCCGGACCACGTCCTCAAAGCGATGGAGACGGTTCGGAAAGCCGATGCGGAGCAGGTTCGCAAGCATCGGGAGCAGCATGACATGATGGTCCATGTTCACCGCGGATTTGAAAAATTCGCCTTGGTACTGGAGCTTTCCGGCCCCCCGGCGGAACAGTTGGCCCGTGATGGGATTGAAGACTTCGACAAAGCCATCCGAAAAAATCCGGACTGCGCCGAAGCCTATATTGGGCGAGCGATTCTTAAAGGCGCCCTGAATAACCTGCAGGGAATGGCCGATGACCTGGGACACGCTATTCGGCTCACGACGGACAGTGAAAAGAAAGCGAAATTGACCGAGCTTCAAGCCGAAGTGAGGCAGGAATTGAATAATCGAAGATCCATCGCGTCCCAGCCGACGGGAGTCCCCCGATTTATCATGATGCACCAGAACGGCGGTTTTGGCGGAATTCGGCCGCCGATGGTACCCAGGCCCCGACTTCCCGGCATGCCCGGCGGTTCCGCGCCGCGCGAATTGAGCCCGGAAGAATCCCTGCTCCTCGGAGCCGCCCGGGAAGCCCGGTACCAACAGATTGCCCAAAAAGACCGCTGGACCTTCAACGGCAGACCGCTTTACGGCACCCTCGTCGGTTACGAAGACGGGGTCGCGATTTTTCAAGGTAAAGACGCCAAGGAAACCGATGTGCCTATTAAACGTTACGCCAACCGTTTTGCCCCGCAGGATCTTGAAGACATCAAATTCTATGCCCTATATCATGGTATTCCACTGGGCAACCTTCGACCGCGTTAACCGTTCAAAGCCAACTCCAAAAACATCTCCCATGAAACGAAATCATCTCCCCCTTTCGCCCTTCCTTTCACTTCTGCTGATTGTCCTTTGGATACTTCCTGCGGCGGCCCAGTCATCCAAACAGGCCGTGATACCCTTCGATTCCCCGGACCCCACGGCCATTGAAGATCCAAGCGGCACCGGCTTTTACGTTTTTTCCACCGGCCGAGGCATCCCGATTCTCCACAGCAAAAACCTGCTCGATTGGGAGCGGGCGGGTCGGGTCTTCAGCGATGGCAGGGCGCCCGGCTGGGCTCGCGAAATGATCCCCGGCGGCCGCGGCATCTGGGCTCCCGACATTGTCCGCGTCGGCGACGTTTATATGGTCTACTATTCCTTCTCGACCTTCGGCGGTCAGAGATCGGTGATCGGTTTGGCGACGAACAAATCGCTGGATCCCGCCTCACCGGATTATGAATGGGTCGATCGGGGAATCGTTCTCGAGTCGCATCCCGACCACACCGATTACAATGCGATCGACTCGGCACTGTTCGTCGACGAAGACGGCAAGGCATACCTCTATTGGGGCTCTTACTGGACGGGACTTAAGGCCGTGGAAGTCGACCCCAAGACGGGCAAACCGTTCAAATATAAGTTCGGCGATATGAAAATCCCTGCCGATTACATCGTTGTGGCCAATCGTGGACGCGGCGGCGACACGTCGATTGAAGCGCCGCATGTGATTCGCCGGGGCAAGTTTTACTATCTCTTCACATCGCGGGGATCCTGCTGTGACGGTGAAAAGAGCACGTACCATATCACGCTGGGTCGCTCTGAAAAACCCTTGGGCCCTTTTGTCGACAAGGAAGGCAAACGCATGGATCGTGGCGGTGGAACCTTGCTTATCGAAAGTGACGAAAAATGGAAGGGAACCGGCCACAACGGTTTTTTTCGTTCGGAAAAACCCGGAAAGAACAAAGGCGACTGGCTCGTCCTCGCGGCTTACGATGCCGAGAATCCCAAGCTGGGTCGCCTGACGCAAATCCGCCCGCTCACTTGGGACGAAAACGATTGGCCCGTCTTGGGGGATGTGCTCGATGTTCCCTTCGAGAAATTCGAATTCAAGAAGTAAGGCTTTCGCCGGAAAATAAGCGGTAACTTTTGACGTTGCCGCAAGCCCATTTGGCCGGCACTCCGGTGCTTGAAGATTGTCGCTTACGTTGAAGAGCGTTTGTTGAAACGGAAGTTTCACCAAGAAAGTCTCAGTTTGCCGGAAGTTCGCAAGCAAAAAGGCGTGAACTCATGACGAATTGTCTTTTGGGTTTTTCGTGCGACTTCTGTGCGGCCAACTGAATTCCGTTCCTGATACTCGGTCTTTATCCGTCCGGTCGCGTATCTTTTTTCCGGCACTCATTCCGAGCGACAATATCATGATTCGCCATTCGATTCATCATAAACTGACCCTTTTCATCATCATTCCCGTCCTGGTCATCTATGGGATTGTGGCGTCGATCCAGACACGGTGGGGTATCCGGAGTGCGATGGAAAACGCGCGTCGTGATCTTGAGGAATCCACGGCCCGGCATGCGACGCAATGCGACGTAATCTTCGCTCGGGCCGCGGAAACGGCCGAAGGTATTGCCCGGTATGCCGTGGTTCGTCATGCCATGACCGCCGAAAAAGACGAACTCGTCGCATTTATTCATAACGCCCTCGACAGACAAAGTGGCATCATCGGCAGTACAGTCGCTTTCGCCCCCGAATTTTCCTCGGATCGCCCTAAAGGTTTTTCGCCTTACCTTTACCGTGCTCCGGACGGAAAAAT
>JBEBTM010000440.1:0-4078 GCA_040393745.1 Thermogutta terrifontis
GGACGGGCAGCGAAACCTTGCGTTCGACGGTCTTTTCGGCGTTCTTCGAGATCGACATTTCCTCGGCTCCGATATTTAGCGCAACGTAATCACTGTCCCGGAGCGAGGCCAGGGCGGAGATCATAGCCGGATTGAAATCGACGTTGGTCGTTCCCCGGCTGGGCCGCTCGCCTTCGACGGCATCGGGCAGCAAATCCAACCGGGCATAGGCACTGCAACAACCGGAAAAGCCTTCGAAACGCATCCGGTCGTCGCCGACGGTAATCACCGGATCGGCCAGCCGCCGCCAGTTCGGATTGTTGAACCGGGCCGTGACGATTTCCGAAACAGCCCGAAGCAAGTCTGCCGTCCGCTTGGGACGAAGCAGAGTGCCGCTGAAAAACGTGCCGGAAGGCGTTTTCTTCGGCGCCTTTTGCAGCACCGAGGAATCCGTCGCCAAAGAGAGCCGTCCCTTGCCGGAGCCTTCGAATTGCGGAGCGTACTCCGAGGCGAACGAATATTTGTACGTGTGGGCGATAGTGGTCGTGGTCATGGCAAACGCAAACCTATTATCTACTAAATAACGAACGAATAAATTTCCAAAATCCGACGTTGTCAGCCGGGCGATGAACGACCATCTTTCCGTTTTCAAATCTTATCGGATACACATAATCCGTAAACATGTTTGGTGAATCCACATTGATCGGATAAAAGCACTGGAGTACTTTTTCGCGTGTATCTTTTTCTTCAAGCACATTCCAATCAGCGAAGGAAAGCGGGATGTAAGCCAATGTGTCGCTCCCGGAAGAATCAACACAGAAGCGAACCTCATAGTCCGGCACAAGAAGTTCGTTCAATGTTACGATGGCTTCTTGTCGATTATGCGTTCCCAAGGTGATGAACGGGGCACGTTTTTTCTTTCCGTTGTATTCGATGAAGAAATCAAAACCATGTTCATTATCGCTGTCTACGACTTCGCTTGTTAACGAACCCGTCTTCAGGCAGGTTTCGATTTCCGAAATGATGCTTTCCTCTTCGTCTCGGTGATCGACCCAGACAACGATACCATCCTCATCTCCAAGCAAATTGTAGAATCGTTCTCTGGATGGAACAGCTAAATATTTTTCGATGTTTGGATTCATGTTTGTATCTTCATTTTGAATGATCGGTGGCAGAGCGGTTTGCTTCGATCCGATTGTACCAATATACAAAATCCCGCCCATTTTTGGAACAAGTTGCGGGCTTTTGGCGTTGAAATTTACGGCCTTTCTTTCGGCGCCGGTTTGATTCCCAAAATTTCAAGGCACTCGGCGGTTTCCCGGAGCGATTTGGCGTCCTCGCGGAAGTCGTCCAACACGAGCTTGACCAGGATCATCAGGCCGCGAAGGTGGGCCAAGTGGTCCAGCTCGTGATTCGGGAAGCCCTCAGGGTGGTCGGCGTCATAAACTTTCATGCTTCGGGTCAAATGATCGACGTAGTCGTCGAGAGCCTCGACTTTTTCGGCAAGCTCGGCGAAAAACGGCGGCAAACCTTCGTCCGGGTCGGTCCGAATTTCTTCAAGGTCTCGGTAAACCGTTTCCGTTTCGATATCTTCCACGGCGGCAACCGCTTGGACGACATGGTCGCGGATCGTTTTCAGGGCGGCGAGGTCGTCGGGCGTTCGTGGATCGGCGTTGAAGTGACGGTCCATCGTCTCGCGTAGGCGGTCGAAAAGGGACTCGCCGATGTCGTAATAAACGTCGAAAAATTCATCGTGATGCGGGGATTTTGGCATGGGGAACTCCGTAAAAGAAGGACTTGGGATGCAAGTCGAGGCGGAGCCAACTTCAAAAAGAAAAGGGGCAGCGCCATGTGTTCCCAAGCGAAGAATCCCCCCGCACTACCAGGGCAGCACTGCTTGCGCGCATGCCAATACGACGGTTGCCCATCGCACGGAACTTCGCAAGCTACTCCCACAACGCCCCCCAGTCGGGAAACGCATGTTTTGGAGTAGCAAATTTATCCCTTCCAACCGGCAAGCCGGGTAGTGCATGGAAGAAATTGGGAACAAATCACTTGCGAACTAATTGTTAACCGACAACGTGCCGGAGATTTATCGGATCATCGAATCTCCTGTAAAAGTAAATTGAAAGTCGATTCATCCATTATATTCCAGCGGCGTCCCGGTTGCAATAAGAAAACGGCCCGTCGACGCCGCTGTTTCGGCGTGTCGTCTTCCCGGTGGCGATCCGGACGGAGAGCCGATTTGTCGCAGCCGGCGCCATGGGCAAAACGTTGGCGGCGAGGCGGTTTATCGTCAAAATCCCTACAACCACAACCGCTTTCTTGATTGCGGAGGTGTCCTCCGGAGATTGTTTTGACCCGCTCAGGATTCAGTTCTATACTTTTTATAGCTTCCTCTCTACAACGTAGCGGGAGGCTTCCCCGACTTTCATTTCCTGTCGTTTGGATCATCTTCAATGGAAAAATCTCTTTTTCGTTCATCTATCCACAATATGGAATCGGTCGGCCATGACTATTCGAGTACGCAAAGGACAAAAGGATAACGACGAGGAGCTCATTACTCTCATTCAACGAGTATTGAACAAACTAAAAGTGCGGCAAGTCATCCGGGACACCGACGAATATCTTGCCGAAGCCTATATTGCGACTCGTCTCTATCTCGATCAAAACGAGCGAGATACGTCTGATGCGACTGTCCGTAGACGCCTGGCAAGACTTATTGTTAATCGGATAAAAAAACTTGTCGATCTTGAACGAAAATTCCGATTCGAAAAGCTTCCGAAAGCGGAAATTCTTTCACCTCAGCCGGATGAATTGCAAAGCGAAGTAGCGGAATTTGTCGGAAAGGCAATGGCTCTTTACATAACACTCTCTGAAAAACGCCCATACAAAGGCCGTCCGTTAGAAAGTTGCTATTGGCAAAGTAGAAAGGAATCCGAGTCGCCGGACAAGTATTCGGAGACGAGAAATCAGGAAATTTTCTTTCAATGGCTGAATGGGCAGGAGACATTATGGAAGAAGATGAACATCTCCTCGGCTTGGTGTCGTCAAATCATTTGTAGGGAGCGGAATTATTGGCGCGGTTACGCTTCCTATTACCTTCCGGCGTCAGTGGAAGTGCAACGAGCGGTATTCGGGAGCGAAAACCAATTCTTTGATTTTCCGCACACAGAAGAAATCGGCATTGAAACATTGCGGGTTATGCTTGAGAGTCGATGGCCCCTATTTCTTACATGTCCGACGGCAAAACACTTGATGGAAGCGGTTAAGGAAGGAATAATACCTCCATTTTGTTCTCGATACAATAACAGCTCCATCGATATTGAAACGGTGCGTTGGCCAAAAAACGCGGTAATAAGATGGCTCGCAAAACAGAAGGCAAATCCGCAAAAAACGAAATCGGAGACCGTTGCAGACCGAAAAAAACGATCACGTCGAATCAAGCGTAAGTGAAAAAGCCGCCGACATTTGCCGGCGGCTCTTTCGTTCGTCAAAACGGCCTGTCAGTCTTCGATGATGACCGCCCATTGCAGGATACCGTCTTCTTCCCGATTACCGTCGAAAAAGATGATGTGTTGCACCTTTTCCTCGGCGACGCCGGGCGGAAGGTCGATCTTGTCACGAATGTCTTCCGTTTCAAAATCGAGGCCGACATACGGCGCCTGGTCGCATTGAATACGAACCATGCCAACGCTCGCCTCGCTCTCTTGAATCCGGCGGTCCTCGACAAGGTCGTGAAAAACCGTGGAGTCGAAGGCCGAATCGCAAAGGTATTCCAAAACACCTTCTTGTTCGGACTCGTCAAACGGAAGCACGTTGTGATCCCGCTCAATGGGAAACCGACCGTTTTTGTCACGGTCGCCGACAAAGTAAAATTGATACATAAAGTATCCTTTCCAAAAATGGGGTGGCAAAACAGCGATCGCTCATAGATCGCTCGAATCTTGCGATGTTTTATCGAAAACACCGCTCAGCGGCATTGCCGCCCAAGCCTTGCCAAACCGCGCCTTGTCGGAGTGCTTTCTCCAATGAGAAAAGCATAGAAATTATAGCATACGAACGGCGCCCTGAAAAAAAGAAAATGCGAGAAAGTCCA
>JBEBTM010000441.1:0-4073 GCA_040393745.1 Thermogutta terrifontis
TGGAGGTTGTCACCGATGGAACCTCGAACACGCTTGCCGTTTCAGAGGCGGTGATCGGTTTCGACGCCCGCCTGAGAACCCGCGGGGGTATCGCGGCGGATATCGCTTTCATGTCGGATTGGAATCATAACCCCTCTGATGCGTCAGACGGCTTCAATTCACAACCCTGTTGGGCGGCATATGCCGGAGGCGGACTTTATCACTTCAAAATCGGTGGAAGCGAAGTTCGAATGAGCCGTAACGAAACAGGAAGACGATTCGGTGATTCCGGGAGCATGTTTTCCGTTTTCTCGACGATTTACCCGCCCAATGGCCCTAGCTGTACGATTGCCAACTGCGGTGGCGGTCCCGGTGATCAAAGCGATCATAATTCGCGCATGGTGATCACACCGACGAGCAATCATTCCGGCGGCGTTCAAGTCGTTCTCGTCGATGGTTCCGTCCGTTTCGTTTCGGAAACGATCCAAACACTCTCCTCCGGAGTTTCATACAGTTCCACGGACAAGTATATCGTCGAGGGCGGACCCTCCAATTTCGGCATTTGGGGCGCCTACGGCTGCATCAGCGATGGAACGGCGGTTTCCGGGCTTTGATGTCAAAACAGAGATTCTTTGCTGATCGTTCCAAATTCATGAAACCGTTCCAAGAACGAAAGCACCGAGCCGGCCACGGCAAAAAACGATGAAACAACCAATACTTACGGTAACCTGCCTGATACTGTCGGCTCTGGTTCTCCTTCCGAATCTTTATGCGGGAAAAGAAGACGTCACGGCAAACGAACATACTGTAACAATTGAATCGTTGTTTGAAGAAATGGTCTCGGTCGAGTCAGATTCCTGCTTTCCCGTACCGTATTATTCGGCCAGGCAACTGACAAGCTATGATCGACGCAGCGTCGCTCCCGGAACACCCGGCTGGCATGCCAACGACGACTGGTCCGGCTTCGTACGTTACGAGGCCAATAACGGGCGTTCCGAAAAAGTTCTCTTTGACGAAGAAGGCCCCGGCGTTATTACCCGTATCATCACCACCGGCGGCGATCACGGTGCCCGGTTGCGTTTTTATTTCGACGGTGAAGCCGAAGCGAGTATCGTCTTGCCGACTTTCGATATTGCGACGTTTCCCGGCGAGATTCCCACTGCGATGCTTTATCTTCACCAGCATTACCCGACGATGAAGGGGTGCTCTTTTTACTATCCGCTTCCCTATGCGCGACGCTGCAAAATCACGGTCGACAATGTCATGCGCAACAATTACGTTTACCATGTCAATTACCGGAAATATGAACCGGGTACGAAGGTGGAAACGTTTTCCCTGGAAAGGGCCGAAAAAGCAGGAGAAGCGGCGGCCCGGGCCGGTCACCGACTCGACCATCCGATAACGTATGCTGACGGTCAAAATATCGCGAGCCGGAAAATCGGTAAAAATGAAACTCTCACATTGAATCTCCCTTCGGGCGAGTTGGACGGCGCCAAGGCGATCCGGACTCTCCGCTTCGAGCTCGACGACTACGATGCAAAGCAATACGACCGCCTGACACGCGGCTTGATCGTCAAGATCAGGTTCGACGGCCGCCAAACCGTTTGGGTTCCCTTGAGCGATTTTTCCGGCGGTGGCATGGGAGCTCCCAGGGTCGATTGCTGGTATCTTGAATCCGATGGTCAAGGACGTTTCCTGTTGCGATTTGTCATGCCTTACTGTCATGAAGCCCGCATCGAACTGGAAAACGCTACGGAAATTCCAGTCAAGGCCAAAATCGAGGCTTGCGTTTCGAGTTGGGACAGGAAGCCCGAGACGCTTTATTTTCACGCTACTTGGCGGCAGGAACGAAACTTGCGACTCAACGAAGGCAGGGATTATCTCATGGGACATCTATTCGGCCGTGGCGTTTTCAAGGCCGATGTGCTTTCCCTTTATAACCACACGCCGAAGTGGTACGGCGAGGGCGACGAACATATCTGGGTCGACGGCGAATCCTTTCCGTCTCATTTCGGGTGTGGTACGGAAGATTATTACAACACGACTTACGCCCCGATTCGCGTTTTTCACAACGCTTTCGGTGGGGCTCCCCGTGAAGACGATCCGGCATCGCGGGGGTATAATACTTTTTTGCGAACCCGGAATCTTGACGGCATCCCGTTTCGAAGCGAAATGAAATTCGAGTTCGAACTGATCGGCTGGGAAAACGGCGTAGTCGACTATGCTTCGACCCTTTTTTGGTACGGCGATCTCGATTCCCGGGCGGAATTTTCCTCAGGAAAAGAAGAAGCCTTGGTTCCTCTGCCGCCGCCGATTACTTCCAACGGGGCCGACTAAACCGGGAAGCAAGCCGCTTTGGCTCTCCGTTTGATATGACATTAACACGTTTCACAACCAAATACACTTTACTTACCTTGATCACACCATGAAACACACGTTCCTTTGTTTTCTTTCAATCATGCTTTTGGGCGCCGCGGCTTCCGTCTCGGCGAATCCCATGGATGACGCCGTTGCCGTCTGGCAGATGGACGGTCCGGCCAACGCGCGCGGAACGGAGAACGGCCTGACCGTTCACGGAGACGTGACCTTGGGCGTACCGCTTGACGGCAAAGACGCCGAGGCGTCGAAACGACGGGGAGGCGACGGAAAAGTTGCCCGCTTTGTACGAGGATCCTACCTGTCCGCAGGTGGTGGGACGGATAACAAACTGAACATCACCGGCAAAACGATGACGATTGCGTTGCGTGTCAAATCGGCCTCAGGTACCTGGGATTCTCCGGTCCTGTCGCGGCACGGTGGGCACGCCCATTTGGCGTACAATATCTATTCTTCGCGGGATCGGCTCGGTTGCGAATTTCGCACGACGATGAACCGCTCGCTCCTCGCCGCTTCGGTGCCTTTTGCCGACATGCGTCCGGCCGGAGAAGGCCGGGCTGCTTGGCATGACATCGTCTGCCGAATTGACGGCGCCAAACTCGAAATGTTCGTCGACGGTCGTTGCGTGGACGAGGATTTTATGCTCGGCGTTTTCCGTGGCAATGATTTACCCCTTCTTTTCGGTGCGGAAAACACGGGCGGCGGAGTCAAGGCCGGTTTCGAAGGCGACATGGACCATGTGGCGATATGGAATCGCGCATTGAACGATGAAGAAATCATCACGCTCAGCGGCGGCAAGGATGATGCCGACTTGCGCGAACGTACCGACCGGGGCATTCCGGGCGAGTCGCTTCAATACTGGCGTCCGCCGAACAATTATTACGTCGGCGATACGTTGCCTTTTTGGGACGAAAAAACGCAACGTTTCCATTTCGCTTATCTCCTGGACCGGGAACATCACGCCGCCAAAAACGGTTACGGGGCGCACCAATGGGCCCAGGCCAGTTCGGCCGACCTGGTGAACTGGACGCATCATCCATTGCTTTTGCCGGTCACGGAACAATGGGAAGGTTCCATTTGCACAGGCTCCGTCTTCCTGCATGGCGGAAAGTATTATGCTTTCTACGCGACGCGAGCCGTGCGCGACGTTCCCGCCCCGGACGGAAAATGTTACGAAGGGGAGTTCGCCGCCTATGCGACAAGCGCCGATGGCATCCATTTTACGAAACAAGACCCGAACCCGCTGGTCGTGTTAAAAGGAGAAGACGGTTATTCCCGCGCCGGACGTGATCCGGTCGTTTTTCAGGACGAACGGGACGGGGTCTTCCACATGTATATCACATCGAACTACAAGGGCCACGGGTGTTGGGCTCACCGCACGTCAAAAGACCTGAAAGATTTGAAACTCGAAAGGCCGGTTCTTGCAGGCGGCGGCGACCCGGAATGTCCCGATTGGTTCAAATGGGGGGATACCTATTATTTGATCATTAATTGGGGGAACGGTTTTTATCGCGTCTCCAAGACGCCGATCGGTCCTTGGGAAAAGCCGAATGCTCCCGACAAGCTCATGGCCGGGGCTCCGCGCGTCCCAAAAACCGCGGCCTACAAGGATGGACGCCGCATCATTACCGGCTGGACGAACGAAAACGGCTTCGGCGGGCACGCGGTCTTCCATGAGTTGATTCGTCACAAGGATGGAACGCTCGGCGAAAAATTCG
>JBEBTM010000442.1:0-4071 GCA_040393745.1 Thermogutta terrifontis
AAGTTCCAGCAGCCGCAGCAACACCATGTTTCCAACCCGTTGCCGAACCATCACCAGCCGGTGATCCATTCGCCGAAGCCCGCTCCGATGCCGACCGTTTGCAATGACCATCACCATTCGCAGCCGCAGGTCGTGGTTGTCGGACAGGCTCCGAAGAAGCCGACGCTCTTGAAAAAGATCGTGAACGTCTTTCGGTAAATATTGAATGCCGATCTCACGGCTCTTGGAGTTTTATCGCTCCAAGGGTCGTTTTTCGTTTCTTGCCGCTTTTTTCGAACGGCTCATTGCCGAAGATCGGATTTCCGTATTCCACCGACTGCCGCCGAAAGAATTCCACGGAGAGGTTCTTTTCTTAATATTTTCGTTTGATATATTGGAATTGTCGGAAGATTGTTTTCCGTCGGAGTCAACCGTTTTTCCAAAGGAGCATGCCATGAGATCGACCGCGTTTTCCTGTGTTGTGTTGTTGGTTTTGTCGTTCGTTTCGTTGTCGGTCGCGGCGGAGGAAAAAATCTCCGGCGTGTCGCCCCAAGAGGCATTGAAGCGGCTTGAAGATGGAAACAAGCGTTTTGTCGAAGGAAAATTGCAGCATCCGAGGGCCGACCAAGCCCGGATCAAGGAAACCGCACAAGGGCAGCAGCCCTTTGCGACGATCCTTTCCTGCAGCGATTCCCGAGTGCCGGTCGAGGTTGTTTTCGACCAGGGAATCGGCGATCTTTTCGTCATCCGGGTCGCCGGGAACGTGTGCGATTTCACCCAGCTCGGAACCACGAAATACGGCGTCGAACCGCTTGGCTCGCGGCTCTGCGTTGTGATGGGCCACACGAAATGTGGAGCCGTCGCCGCCGCTTGCACCCTGCCGGACGGCGAGGGGCATGTTCTCGACCTGATTCGGGCGATTCGGCCTGCCGTGCAGCGAGCGGAAGCGGAAACGGGTAAATCGGGAGCGGAGATCGTCGAACCGTCGGCGCGGGAGAATGTTTTCGTACAAATCGAGACGCTCTTCAAAGGGAGTGCTTCGCTCCGGGAAGCGGCTCGCAAGGGCGATTTTGTCGTTGTCGGCGCGATTTACGACATCGAAACCGGCAAGGTCACCTTCCTTGGCCCACATCCGAAGAACGACGAACTGGTTAAAGAATCAAACGAAACCCAAACCACACAGGTCAGGCAACGTCCGATGAATCGTCGGATGCCCGTCCGCCGAACTCGCTGATCCTGGGTTTCTTTACACTAACGGCCTTTGGAGCCCCGATGCTCCAAGGGCCGTTTTGCATTTCATGGATGACCGCATTCCAATCCGACATGATTCGTTATTCCCGTTACACTTCCGATGAACACCCATCGACTTTCGAGATACCGGAAAAACAAACACCGGACTTATTTGCGGCGATGTAACCATTAAAATAATCGTAGTTTGTATTTTCCGAAACCACTGTCGAACCTGACCGCTTGTATCCGACCGATTATGACCAAGAAAGAAATAGCCGCCAAAATCGCTGCCAAGCTGGAAACTACCCATCAGGAAACCTTGCGGATCGTTCAAGGAACCTTTGACGCGATCATCGAGATACTGGTCGAGGAAGGTCGAATCGAATTACGAAATTTCGGCGTCTTCGAAGTGAAACGACGTGCCGCCAGGATCGCCCGAAATTCCAAGACCGGTGAGACGGTCAAAGTACCGAAACAATGCGTCGTCGTTTTCAAACCCGGCAAAGTCATGGAAGAAATAGTCTTCAAGCTGATCAAAAAAAAGAAAAGGAGATAAACGATCTTCGCACGAGAATTTAAAGAGGGTGTACGGTCCTATCAGTGGAAGTGATGGTATCGCTTGCTACGCTTGCCCGGGTTCCACACCGAGCCACCCTGTAACGGATTTTCCATTACCATTGATTTATGCGCCCGATTTGTTTTAATGGAAGGAATACTGCAATGTTCATTTTCCCTCCATTCCTCCATGAAACGCTACACCGAACCGACCGACAAGAAGTGGTTTTCGCTTGAAATCGAAGAAGCCGTCCGGGAACTGGGCGGCGATCTCGAAACCGGGTTGCCCGACCATGAGATTTCAAGTCGACTCGAACAATTCGGCCCGAACTCGTTGCCGCAGGGAAAACGCAAGCATCCGCTGATTCGGTTCCTGGAGCATTTCAACGATATTTTGATCTACATCCTCTTTGCGGCGGCGGTGGTTTCCGCCGTGCTGGGACATTACCTCGATGCCGGCGTGATTCTGCTGGTCGCCGTGATCAACGCCGTGATCGGTTACATCCAGGAAAACAAGGCCGAAAAGGCGATCGACGACTTGAAGGATCTCTTGTCGCCGAAAGCCCAGGTCCGACGAGGCGGAAGCCGCACGGAAATCGACGCCGACGGCCTTGTTCCCGGCGATATCGTACTGCTCGGCGCCGGTGACCGGATTCCCGCCGATCTGCGAATCTTCCGAGCCGACAACCTCAAAATCGAGGAATCCGCCCTGACCGGCGAGTCGATGCCCTCGGAAAAGAAACCGGAAGCTCTCGCTGCGGAAACCATGCTCGGCGACCGGGACAACATGGCGTTCTCCGGCACCACCGTGACTTCCGGCACCGGCCAAGGCATCGTCGTTGCCACGGGAAGTCACACCGAAATCGGCAAGATCAACCGGATGATGGCCGATGTCGAAAAAATCACCACGCCGTTGCTCAAACAGACGGACCGCTTCGGCAAAACCATTTCGGTCGTCATCGTCAGCGCGGCCATGCTGCTCTATTTGTACGGGATTGTGATCATGCAATATCCGCCCGTCGAACTGTTGATGGCGGTCATCGCCCTGGCTGTCGCCGCGATTCCGGAAGGTTTGCCGGCGATCCTGTCAATCATCCTTGCCGTCGGCGTACGAAATATGGCGGCCCGGAAAGCGACAGTTCGAAACCTGCCTTCCGTGGAAACATTGGGCGCGGTTTCGGTGATCTGTTCCGACAAGACCGGCACGCTCACGAAAAACGAAATGACCGTCCGCAGCGTTATCGTTCACGACGGCGAGTTTCACGTTTCAGGAACCGGTTATTCGCCGGAAGGCGATGTACTTGTCGGCGACGACAAGGTTGATTTCGACCGGGAACCAGTGTTGCATGAACTAATCGTCTGCGGCGACATCTGCAACGAATCGACGCTGGCCCAACTGGAAAACGGTTCCTGGAAAGTCAACGGCGACCCGACCGAAGGAGCCCTGATCGCCTTGTTTCAAAAAGCCGACATCGATCACACCGAACCGCCGCGTTTGTCGACGATTCCTTTCGATTCCGCGTACAAATACATGGCGACGCTCGTCGCCTCCCACGAGCCGGGAACTAACGTTCCCGGACACAACGTCATTTACATCAAAGGCGCCCCGGATCGTTTATTCGACATGGCCCAGCGGGAAAAGTCCCGGGCCGGTGAGGAGCCGTTCAACCGGAATTACTGGACGGAAAAAGTTGCCGAACTGGCGTCGCAGGGGCAACGGGTGCTCGGCATGGCGTACAAAATCGTCGACAAGAATGTCACGAAGATTGAACACGAGGACATTCACGACGATATCGTGTTTCTCGGGTTGGCTGGAATCATTGATCCGCCGAAAGAAGAAGCCATCGAAGCGGTGCGAGTCTGCAAGGAAGCCGGTATCCGGGTCAAGATGATCACGGGCGACCACGTTGAAACGGCCAAAGCGATCGGCCTCGAACTCGGCATCGGCGACGGAAAGAACGCTCTCCAAGGGCGCGACATCGATGCCATGAGCGACGAGGAATTGTTGCAAGTCGTTCCGGATATCGACATCTTTGCAAGAACGAGTCCCGAACACAAATTGGAACTGGTCGAGGCACTACAGGAGAACGGCAACATCTGCGCGATGACCGGCGACGGGGTGAACGACGCCCCGGCATTGCGGAAAGCCGATGTCGGCATCGCCATGGGAATCAAGGGGACCGACGTGACGAAGGACGCCGCCGAAGTCGTGCTGGTCGACGACAATTTTGCGACGATCGTCGGTGCGGTCGAGGAAGGCCGGAGAGTGTACGATAATTTGAAAAAGACGATCCTGTTCATCCTGCC
>JBEBTM010000443.1:0-4058 GCA_040393745.1 Thermogutta terrifontis
TTGACGAATTGTCCATGGAGGCCAAGGATTACAACCGGGAGCAGGGGACGAAAGTCAACGCCACCCAAGACAACCAAACGGGGATTCTGATCCAAGGGAACACCATGTACCGTTCCGAACGCCGGATTTCCGAGCCGGTATTCACAATCCAGAAGCCCGTGGTCAAGCAGAGCACGCTTCTCAAGGCCGAGAACGCGGTTCATCGTCCGGCGACCTCGACCGCACCTGCCGGTTATCTGCTCACAGGTTTCGATTCGCGTTTGGCTATTCTCTCCGAAACACCACTCGTTTTTCAGGAGAAAACGTTGCTCTTGACACACAAGGACGCCCCCGACTGGATCGGGCCGGAAGAATGCTTCGTCGCCACGGACATTCCCTTCGATTATATGGCTTCGACCACGGAATGGCGGGAATATGCTTCAACCTTGGAGCTGATCCAGGCGGCCCGAAGCAAGAGCCTTGATGTAGGCAATCGTATCCACACGATCATCCATGGTCGGTTGCTCCAGCCGCTACTGGACATGACGCTGCTCCTGATAGGGCTACCGATCATCATGTCCTGCGGTGAACGGGTCTTCAAGTCGATTGGTCTGAGCGGATTGATCATCATTTTGTTCATGGTCGTCTGCCAGGCGAGTACCTATTTGGGCGGCTATGCGGACGTACCGGTCTTGGGCGCCTGGTTTCCGCTGCTCTTCTTCGGCCCCATCGCGGTGTACCAATTTCTGGGGCTCCGGGAGAAGTGAAGCGTGAGAGTGCGGCAAATAGTCGCGCCGAGGACGTTCCGAAGCGGGATCGGTTCATTCGGGGGCCGCTTTCCTACACTTTCATGGAAACGATCCCTGTTCGGGCGAGGAGATAAGCGGTCACGCTTCCGACGAGATTGGAGCAAAGATCGAGCGATGTGTTTTCGTAACCCCCGACGCCGGTTTGTGGCAGGAACACCGTGAGCAGAAATTCGATGTTCTCGTTCAAGGCCCCGAGACCGGCGCCGGCCATGATGACGATCAAACCGACCGAAAAGCGTTTCACGTCCCTTGCCGAAAGCAAATTGGCAAGCAGATGGTACATGATGAGCGTCGATACGCCAAACCCGAAGGCATGAACGACTTGATCGTAACGAAGGATCGAATACGTTTCGGAAATCGGCAACAGAATGAGGCCGTACAGCGCGTCGCCGCCGATGCGAATTCCGCCTCCCGCAAGATGCAGAACGGCCCAAACTCCCAAGCCGACCAGGCACGCGAAGGGATAGCGAACTTTTTTGTGTGTGAACGCAATCAACATCCCCACGGCAACGACCACGACGACATAGATCAGGAATTCGTGGTTGGCATGCCGCAGAAAACGAACGGCGAATCCCAATGTGACAGCGGCCACGATTACGGCGAGGATGTAATGTTTTCGTTCGAACATGACGGTTCTATTCCTTATCGTTCTTCTTGAGCTTGAAAATCGAATGTCCGCCCGGCGGCAATCTTATAAAGATTGGCAATGATGTTATGACTCAAACAATTGTAGCGAAAACGAATTCAAAACACGACCCTCTCTCCGGCTGTTGTTCAATTGCCCGCAAAATTTTACGACACTTCACTTCGAGTCACGTGAGATAAGCCCCTTGGAGAACTCGGAGATTCAGGTTATATTGCGGGGGACTGTTTGACACTAAAATTCCACATGCCCCCGGTAACGCCGCGATTCGCCCGGGCTCCTGATGTTTTATGTACACGTTGATTCACAAAGACGCCCGGTGCGATGCCCGGCGTGGGCGTTTGGAGACCGCTCACGGTAGCGTCCAGCTTCCCGCCTTTATGCCCGTGGGAACGCTCGGTACGGTCAAGGGCGTCGAACTCGATTTGCTCCGGCAAACCGGGGCCGAAATGATCCTGGGCAACACCTATCATCTTTCGCTTCGGCCCGGTGAAGACGTGGTTCGGAGCCTCGGCGGACTCCATGGCTTTTGTGGTTGGCAGGGGCCCATCCTGACCGATAGCGGCGGCTTCCAGATCTTTTCGCTGGCCAAGATCATGAAGCTCGACGAGCATGGAGCCGTTTTCCGTTCGCATATCGACGGTCGCCGGATCGATCTACCGCCGGAGCGGTCCGTGCAAATCCAGGAAGCCCTGGGAAGCGATATCGCCATGGTGCTCGACCAAGTCGTCGCGCTGCCCAACGAACGCAAAAAGATCGAAGAAGCCATGCTCCGAAGCGTCCGCTGGGCCAAACGGTGCAAGGACGCGGCCGACCATCCGTACCAGAAACAGTTCGCGATCATTCAGGGTGGGCTCGATCCCGAATTGCGGCGACGGTGTGCCGAAATGTTGGCCGAACTGGACTTTCCCGGCTATGCCATCGGCGGACTCAGCGTGGGAGAACCGCCCGAGCAGATGTACGAGGCCCTGGATTTCACGCTCCCGTTCATGCCGGCGGAGAAACCCCGGTATTTGATGGGCGTGGGTCGCCCCGAGGACATCCTGAACGGAATCCTGCGAGGCGTGGACCTGTTCGATTGTGTCATGCCCACCCGAAACGGCCGGAACGCCCAGGCGTTCACCGATGGAGGACCTCTGCGGCTACGCAACAAAAAATACGAGCGGGACGACCGGCCTTTGGAAGAGGAATGTCCCTGTCCGGCATGCCGACGAAGCCGGGGATATCTGCGTCATCTGTTCATGGCCGAGGAAATGCTTGGCCCTGTTTTGCTCTCGATCCACAATCTGACATATTACCAGCGTCTGGTCGCCCGAGCCCGAAAAGCGATCGAGGAGGATCGCTTCGTCGAATTTTACATCGAACGCACGCAAACACCGGTTCAGGACTGTTGATCGACCTCACGCATCTTGGTTCTACAGTTTTTTCTCTTCCCTCTGCAGTTGTTTTTCAACGATATCCGCGGCATGCGGGAGGGCTTCGACAATGGTCTTGTGAATGTGCTCCGGAGGAATTTTCTCCAGGAGCCCGTATTTTCGCATCACATTCATCGGCCGGGTTCGAATGCCCGTGAACAGCACGATGGCATTGTCCTTTTCGGCACGAAGCAGTAATTCTTCCAGCACATTCACGCCCGTTGCGTCCATGACCGGCACGTTACGCATTCGCAGGATAATCACCCGACAGGCTTCGCCTTCAATCGCGGCCTGGAATTTCCCCGCCGCACCAAAGAACAACGGGCCACTGATTTCGTAAACGTGAACTCCCTCGGGCACATCGTAAAGCCGAAGAGCCATGGGATCCTCATGCGGATCGTCTTCGCCCAGCGTGTAAAGATGGCCGTCGACCAGGCCGGTCCCAAAAGTGTCCTCCATCCGCCGCATGAACAGAAAGGAGGCCAAAATCAGGCCCACGGGAATCGCGATGGTCAAATCGAGAAAAACCGTCAGGAAAAACGTGAGCAACATCACGGCCGTGTCGCTCTTCGGGGCTCGGCGGATCATTTTGAAGAAGATCCGGTATTCGCTCATGTTGATCGAGACCGTGATCAAAATCCCCGCCAGCGCGGCCAACGGAATCATCGCGGCGTACTTTCCGAAACAGAGTACGATGAGCAGCAGGACCACGGCGTGGATCATCCCCGCCACGGGTGTTCGGCCTCCGTTGCGGACATTCGTCGCCGTTCGAGCGATGGCCCCCGTGGCCGGGATACCGCCGAAAAAGGGCGTGAACACATTCGCGATTCCCTGGGCGACCAGTTCGGTGTTCGAACGGTGCTTCGTGCCGATCATCCCGTCGGCGACCACGGCGGAGAGTAGCGACTCGATCGAACCGAGCATCGCAATGGCCACGGCCGCGCTGAAGATATTCGTCAAATTCGGCATCACCGTCTGCCAATCGGCCACGGGGAACGCGAATTTCGGGAGCCCCAGTTCCAGCGGCGTGGGCGTCTGTCCGATGGTCTGACCGATCGTATCCACGGGGATCTTGAACAGCGTGACAATGACCGTGCCGATCAATACGGCAACGAGCGAGCCGGGAATCCGCTTCGTGAATCGCGGTGTGAGCAGGATCACGGCAATGGAAAACACGGAAAGCCCGAAAGCCCAAAAATTGACGGTGTGATA
>JBEBTM010000444.1:0-4050 GCA_040393745.1 Thermogutta terrifontis
TTTCGCCGGGAAACGACGTGCAAAGTTCCAAACGTATTTCCATGGCCCGGGCCGAGAGAATCCCTACGACGGATTCCACCACGGCCACGGGGTCGAAATTTTCCATCTCAAGTTCCATCTTGTTCGCTTCGATCTTCGAGAAATCGAGAATGTCGTTGACAAGATACAAGAGCGACTGGCCCGACGATTTGATGTACTGGATATATTCGAGCTGCTTGCCGTTCAAGTCCGTGCCGAGCAGCAAGTCGGAGAGTCCGATCACGCCGCTGATGGGCGTGCGGATTTCATGCGACATGTGGGCGAGAAATTCGCTCTTGGCTCGGTTCGCATTCTCCGCCGTATGAACCGCCGAGGCCTGTCTCACGGCCTCGTCAATTTTCTCTTGCAGCGTACCGGCCATGGAGTTGAAATTCCGCGCCAGTTCGGACAGTTCGCGGCCGTTTGAAAAATCCGGGGAAACAAGATGTGCGAAATTCCCTTCCATAACCTCGTGCGTGGCCATCGTTAATTGACGCAGGGGTCGAATGACTTGCCGGTCGATGAGCCAATAGAAGAAGATCGTCAGTAAAACCAGTCCGCCGAAAAAGAAAAAAATATTGCCCTGAAACAGCGCGTTCGTCGTCTTGTATGCCGTTTCCTGGGGTACGAAGCAGATCAGCACCCAACCGGTCGAGGGGAGTTGGACCGCCTCGGCCCAAAGGAGACCCTCCCGCGAAATGCCCGGCAGGACATGCGACATCGTCGGCAAGTAAACATTGCCGGTCGCCGTAACCACGCTGTTGTCCCGGTTCGATTTGAAACCCCGGGTAACCTTATCCAATTTTGCAAGATACTCCTTCCAGGAATCATTCGTGCTTTTTTCGACGAGCATGTCGACTTTCCGCATGATCCAATCCTTGTTCGGATGCGATAAAATGGACGAATTGCCGTCAACCAGCATGAAAAAAGCCCCTTCAAAGGGTACCGCCGAGAGAGAATCGGTAATCCAGTCCGTGGTCACGTCACACGTCACGACACCGGCGAACTTCCGATCCTGGAAAAACGGGGCCGAGTAAGTACACATCAGGACATTGCCACCGCCTTCGTCGAAATACGGCTCGCTCCACAGGCCAGGTTCGACGCGGGGCACCCGGGTCCAGTCGGTTTCTCCACCGGCAATCTTCAACGACGAGGAATCCGTTTCACCCTGATATTTGTGTTTCGGGCGGTCGTACCAATCCCAACCGGTCAGGTAATCGTAATTATTCGCCGGTTTGAACATCATATTGGAGATCGCCCCACCGAACTCCGCATTCCGCCAAACATAAGGTGAGCAGTATTTTTCGTTCGGGTCGAAAGTAAACGGTTCCCAAGCGACGGCGTTGCCGTAAATCGACGGATTATCTTCGAGCATGACATATTGGTATTCCAACATTTCCTGCACATTGGCGGGTTTTCGGATCGAAATGCTCGTCGCCACACCGGCCGGAGCCCGGGACATGAATTCAAACTGGGCATCCAGCGTCTTGGCCCGCGAAACGACTTCATCGACCATTCGGGACCGCAAAATCTTCGACGCCTCGTTCGTGGTCAGGAAATATTCTCGCGTGGTTACGGCCCCGATGATCAAAAGCAAGGGCAAGCCGACGCCGAGCACAAACATCGTGCGCAGCGGCCAGCGGGTCCGGGCAAGGAAGGAAAAGGGAGATCTCGAACTCATGACGTTACGCGGAGAGGGAGGAAAACGGGTCTGAAGACATGTCTTAAAGAAAACCGAAAGGTTCCCTCGCTACCGGGGATTTCATACATGCATCACCTTTTTACCGCGAAATTTTACCACGAAATCGTCTTTTGGGCAATTCCGGCAATTTTTCTCTTTGGCATTCCGGCGTGGAACAAAAAGAGCCGAAATGCTTGACAATCGTCATTCCAACCGGGACAATGACGGGACGATCAGTCCTATCAACGTGCTTCATTGACTCCACTATGCTCCACCGCCGTCTTCTTGTCGGTCTGCTCATCACCGTCGCTCTCCTGGCGCTTTGTTACCTGGACGTAACGATTGCCGGTTACGGCGCGGATAAACAGATTCTCTGGCTGCCAAGGGGCGTGGTGCTGCTGCCGATTTATCTCGCCTGTTTGATCGTCCTGACCCGGGAAGTGCTGCGCATCCTGCATGCGGCCGGTTTGCATCCCTACGCGCCCACGGTTTATATCGGCAATCTGCTCATCGCGTCCAGTTGCTGGATCGCCAACGCTTATCAGCAATACAAGCTCGACATCCTCGGCGAAACCATCTCCAAAGGTGGTTGGCAATGGGCCGCCACGGCCAGTTTCAGCGCCCTTTTGGCTGTAGCCGTGGGCGTGATCCTGTCCTTTGCAGCCGAAATGCGGCGTTACTCCCACCCCGGCGGCGTAACGATCAACCTGGCCGGCGCGGTGTTCGCCATCGTTTACCTGGGACTTCTGTCCTGTTTCATGATCCAGCTTCACATGGCCTACGAAATCTGGGCCACCCTGTCGTTGATCCTTGTCGCAAAAATGTGTGACATCGGGGCCGACACCATCGGCGAGCTCTTCGGACGCCATAAAATGACGCCGGGCCTAAGTCCGGGCAAGACGATCGAAGGGGCCCTGGGCGGCATTGCGTTTTCCTGCTTCGGCGCCTGGTTCTGGTTCGACGTCGTCCTGACGCGTTTGGCCGGCGTGAATATGACGCCGTGGTACGGCTGGCTTCTATTCGGTATCACGATTTCCCTGACCGGCATGGTCGGCGACTTGGCGGGCAGTTTGATCAAACGGGACAGTCGGATGAAAGACTCGGGCCGCCTGGTCCCCGGCTTCGGCGGCCTGCTCGACGTGTTCGATTCCCTGCTCATGGCCGCCCCCGTGGCTTATTTCCTCTGGGTCTTCGGCTTCGTGTGTCCATAAACGAAGCGGAAGCAAGCGATTCACAAAACGAGAACCAACCATGAAAAAAAACTCCTCCTCCGAAAAACTCTACGTCGGCGTCGATGTCGGCGGCACGAAAATTCAAGCGTCGCTCATCACGGAATCCGGGACCGTCCAGGCAAATAATCGCCGTGTCACGCCCCGGGACTGCTCCTCCGACGTCACGCTCGAAGTCATTGAGGAAGCTATTCTCGAACTGCTGAACACCCAGGAAAAAACCCTGACCGACATCGCCGCCCTGGGCATTGCCGTTCCCGGCGTGGTCCAGCAGGACACCGGATTTGTCGTCGTCACACCGAATATGAACCTTTCCGGCATCGAACTGGGCCAGATCATGAAGGACCGCCTCCGCGTACCGGTTGCCATCGGCAACGACTGCAATCTCGGCACGCTCGGCGAATGTTGGCTCGGAAGCGGCCGGAATGCGGCATCCTGCGTGGGAATCTTCGTCGGCACCGGCATCGGGGCCGGCATCGTCGTCGACAACCGGATCTTCAGCGGAGCCTCCCAAGCCGCGGGGGAAATCGGCCATATCGTTTCAAAAATACCCTGCGACGACTGGCGAACCACTCTCGGCATCGGAAAAAAGAACAAAACGGACGCCAAATCAAAAGATACCGCCCTGCCCCGCTGCGGCTGCGGAAATTTCGGTTGTTTCGAGACCTTTGCGAGCCGAACGGCCATGGAACGCGATATCCGGGAAGCCGTCCGCGGCGGAGCCAAGTCGGTCATCACCGACCTTTGCGGTGACTCGTTGGACGTGATCAAAAGCGGTGCGCTGGCCAAAGCGCTCAAACAGGAAGACAAAGTCGTCACGGCCATTGCCCGCTACGCGTCGCAGGTGATCGGTTACGCCTGCTTGACGGTCCGACACCTGCTGGACCCCGAGGTGATCGTCCTCGGCGGCGGCGTGATGGAGGCGTGCCAGAAATTCATGATGCCGATCATCGACGCCGTGGTCGCCAACGACCAGTTGCCCTCCGCGCCGGGCAATCGCCGGGTCTTGGTTTCTTCGCTGGGCGACGACGCCGTCGTCTTGGGCGCCGTCGCCTTGGCGCGGAGCATGAACGGCTCGAATCCCTTGCATCGTACAGGCCGCGCGACGCCGATATATCCGGT